>CANGZG010000011.1 GCA_947458415.1 Comamonadaceae bacterium
AAGTCGACAAACTTGCCCCGCGCGATGACGAATGGGACGAACTCAATGCGCAACATGCCCGTTTGTCCAATGTGCAAACGCTGATGGAAGCAGCGCAATCGGCCCTGCAACACCTGAATGGCGATGACACTGGCGCCACGCTGGCCTTGGCCCATGCACAAAATGTGTTGCTGGCGCAAAGTGAGATCGAACCAGCATTCCAGACGCTGGCTGAGCAATTGGCCGCCAGCCTCGCCCAAACCGAAGACGCCGTTCACAGCTTGCAAACATGGCTGCGCCGCTCTGACTTAGACCCGCAAGGACTGGAAGAACTGGACGCGCGATTGGGCTTGTGGGTTTCTTTGGCCAGACGCTATAAGCGCACCCCGGCCGAGCTACCCGCTTTGTATGCAAGTTGGCAAAACGAATTGCAAAAGCTCGATGCCGCGGCAGATCTGGACGCTCTGGAGAAAGCCGAGCAAGCTGCTGCATCAGTCTTCATGAAACAGGCCAAGCAACTCAGCAAAGCCCGCGCCAACGCCGCGCCCAAACTGGCGGCCAGCATCACCCAAGCCATGCAAAACTTGGGCATGCAAGGCGGTCGCTTTGAGGTCGCACTGGAACCCTTGCCAGAACCTGCCAGCCATGGTTTGGAAGACATCCAGTTTTTGGTCGCTGGCCACGCGGCCAGCACGCCCCGTCCCGTGGGCAAAGTCGCATCTGGTGGCGAGCTCTCTCGCATCGCACTGGCCATCGCCGTCACCACCAGCCAATTGGGCACCGCCCAAACTTTGATCTTTGACGAAGTGGACTCGGGGGTTGGTGGTGCGGTGGCGGAAACCGTGGGTCGCTTGATGAAGCAACTCGGACGCGACCGGCAAGTACTGGCTGTGACCCACCTGCCGCAAGTTGCAGCCTGTGCTGACCACCACTGGGTCGTCTCGAAACAATCGGACAAGCAAGGCAGTTTCAGTGCGGTACAGGCGGTCAGCGGCGAACAACGCGTGAGTGAAATTGCACGCATGCTCGGTGGCGAGCGATTGTCAGACACCACCCACGCGCACGCCCGCGAAATGCTGCTCACCATGGCCACCGCCTCTGCCAGCAAACCCAAAAAACGGGCCGCCAACCCATGAAACGCGAACTCGTGCTGATCACCGGCATGTCTGGTTCGGGCAAGTCAATTGCCTTGCATGCATTGGAAGACGCGGGCTATTACTGCGTGGACAACCTGCCACCCGAATTGCTGATGCCATTTGTGCAACTCGAGGACCGCAAAGGCTCAGACAAAGTGGCCATTGCCATGGATGTGCGAAGTGCCAATGCGTTGCACACCGTGCCGTCGCAATTGGCGCAATTGCGCAGCCACGAGGTCAATGTCCGGTTGTTGTTTTTGGACGCTGGCACCGACACCTTGTTGCGCCGCTTCTCTGAAACCAGACGAAACCATCCCTTGTCGCACGCTTCTGCCAACGGCAGCCAAAGCGCCCGGGATTTGATGAACGCGATTGAACTGGAACGCCAATTGCTGGCTGATTTGCGTGAGGAATCTCACATCATCGATACCAGCCAATTGCGCGCCAGCAAATTGCAAAGCTACATCCATGACCTGGTGACAGCAGCCGGCTCTCAGCTGACATTGATGTTCGAATCGTTCGCCTTCAAACGCGGCATTCCCGTGCATGCCGACTTTGTGTTTGATGTGCGCATGTTGCCCAACCCGCATTACGAATCCAGTTTGCGGGAACACACTGGGCGCGACGCCTCGGTTGCAGATTGGTTGAATGCACACGCGCCAGTTCAAGCCATGGAGCGACAAATCGCCGATTTTCTAAGCCAATGGCTGCCTTCACTCAAACAAGACCACCGCAGCTATGTCACAGTGGCCATTGGTTGCACGGGCGGGCAACACCGGTCTGTCTACTTGGTTGAGCGGCTGCAACAACGCTTCGCCAATGATTGGGTTTGCTTGAAACGTCACCGTGAACTCGATGTTGCCTGAGAATCCCCGCTCAAGCCGTCTCTAACAATTTCCTCACCGGTGTCGGCAACCCCAAAGTCGGCCATTCTGCGGGCTTGAACCAAGCCCCCTCGCCCATGTCAACACGCGATGGCACACACACATGGCATGGATGAATGTGCATATCTTTGTGGGTCAACACATGCGTGAATGCAGTTTGGCATGTGACCTGTGATCGAAATGCCAAAGGCACAGCAGCCAGCAACTGCGCTTCACTGTCAAACATGGGTTGGGTGAACAAACTGGCCCACACACCCGTGGCTGGGCGTTGTTGCAACCACACATCGCCTTGTGCCGTGGTCGCACACAGCAACCAAAGGCTTTGCGCAGTTCGCTTGAGCTTGCGGGTTTTCACAGGGTAGTCGCCAGGGTTGCCACTGGCCCACGCCACGCAATCCCTTTGAACCGGACAACGCTCACAAGCAGGGTTGGCACGGGTACACAACGTGGCGCCTAAATCCATGATGCCTTGGGTATAGGCAGGCATGTCTTTGGCATCGGTTGGCAGACATTGCGTTGCCTTGACCAGCAAGTCCTTCTCATTTTTGGCCACGGACAAATCGCCCGCAAAACCCAAGTGCCTGGTCAATACACGCTTGACATTGCCATCCAAAATGGCAACGCGTTCCTCAAAGCACAGCGAAGCAATCGCCGCGGCGGTTGACGGCCCGATGCCTTTCAAGGTCTGCAACAACGACGCTTGCACGGGGAACACGCCACTGAATTCATCGACCACTTGTTTGGCGCAAGCGTGCAAATGGCGGGCTCGGCTGTAATAACCCAAACCACTCCACAGCCCCAGCACCTGGTCCAAACTGGCCGTGGCAAGGGCATTGACATCAGGAAACGCATTCAAGAACTTGGGGTAATAGCCCAGGACTGTCACCACCTGCGTTTGTTGCAACATGATTTCAGACAACCACACCCGGTAAGGGTCACGGGTTCGTTGCCACGGTAAATCGTGGCGTCCATGCTGGCGTTGCCATTGCACCAAACGGTCAGCGAAGGGTTTCAAGCTGTTTGGCACGTTGGGCAAAAAAACGTGGAGCGTTGGCCTTGAACCAATCGCTTGATCGTCGATGCACACACCCAGCACGGCAAACCGGCTCGGTCATACACATTCGCTTCCAACTGGAAATAGCCGTTTTGACCTTGGGCATTCGAGAAGTCACGCAAACTGCTGCCACCCTTTTCAACGGCGCTTGCCAACACGGTGCGAATTGCTTGGTGCAACTTGAATGCCCTCGGTTTGCTGATGCGTGCGGCGCGGGTGGTGGGCCGAATGCCAGCCAAGAACAAAGCTTCACTTGCGTAAATGTTTCCCACGCCCACCACCAAGTCTCCAGCCAACAACACTTGCTTGATCGGGGATTGGCGTTTTTTCAATCCCAAGGCAAACACCAACGGATCAAAACTGTCTGCCAGTGGTTCGACCCCCAATCGCCCAAGCAACTTGACCGCCAAGCCATCGTTCTCGTTGTCCGCATACACGACCGCACCAAAACGCCTGGGGTCATGCAAACGCAACAAGCCCTGACTGGTCAGCAAATCGAAATGGTCATGTTTGCCCGGTTCGCAGGCTCGGGAGGCAAATGTCAAGGAGCCGGACATGCCCAAATGAATCAGTAGTATTCCCCGGGTCAAATCGAGTATTAAGTATTTACCGCGACGCCGAACATTCAGCACTTGCCTGTCTTTCAAGCTGTGCGGATCGCAGGACAACGGCCAGCGCAAAGGCTTGCCAAGCTGGACATTCAGAATATGTGCGCCCGTGATCGCCGGGGCAAAACTCAGTCGGGTTACTTCAACCTCGGGTAATTCAGGCATGGGACGGGCTTGTTCATTCGGTGGGATTATCATTCTTCAATGAACACATACCAACAACACCTGCTGACTCCTCTGACCTCACTGGCTTTTGCCAGTTTGCTTTTGCTTGGCAGCGGCGGCCTGAGCGCCCACGCGCAAAACAAACCCGACGCTGGCGAAGGCGATAAACCTGAGGTGATCAACAACTCGTCGCTCAATGCCGAGACCACCATGTTGATCATGCTGGGTGAAATGAAAGTGAGCGAGGGTGACCTTGGTGCCGCTTATTCTTTGATGTTGGATGCTGCCAAAAAGTCTGCCGACGAGTCAGTCTACAAACGCGCCGTAGAGATTGCACTGACCGCCCGCAACGGCACCACTGCGCTGGAAGGCGCTCGCATTTGGAAAAAAGCGTTTCCGATGTCACGGCAAGCCAATCAACATGTCTTGCAAATTTTGGTGGCGTTGAACCAGTTGCCCGAAACCTTGATGTCTCTGCGCTCCTACGTGCAGTTGGCTCCCGAATCTGAGCAAGTGCTGTTGATCAACGGCCTGCCGCAAATTTACGCACAAGTGAAAGACCAAGAGTTGGCCGCCGCCGTGGTGGAACAAGCGCTGGTGCCGTTTGTTGACAAACCCCTCACTGCCGCAGCCAGTTGGACCGCCATCGGTCGCATGCGCGTCGCAGCCAAAAAGCTGCCACAAGCGGTCGAAGCCGTCAAAAAAGCCTTGGCGCGAAACCCCACGGCGATGGAGCCTGGTTTTTTGGCGTTGGAATTGTTTTCGCTGGGTGTGCCCGAAGCGGAGGACTTGCTCAAAAGCGTGCTCAACGACAGTTCGCCACCGCACATGCGCTTGAGCTACGCCCGCGTGCTGATCGACAACCAGCGCCTGCCGCAAGCTTCTGCGGAATTGCTGTTGCTCAACAAAAGTCACCCGGATTTCTCCGATGCTTGGTTGCTGCAAGGGGCTTTGGCCATGGAACAAGGCCAAAACGATGACGCCAGAAAAGCCCTGCTTCAATACATCGAGATCGAAAAAACCAAAGAAGATGCCCGCTTGTCGCAGGCCTATTTGATGTTGTCGCAAATCGCCACCAAAGAAAAGAAGCCTGCAGAAGCGGAGTCTTGGCTGGGCAAAATACAAGAGCCCTCCGCCGCCATCCAAGTGCAAGTGCAACGCGCCAACTTGCTGGCCAGTCGCGGTGAAATGGCCAAAGCGCGCGCGTTGCTCGCGCAGTTACCCGACAACAATCCGCAAGCCAAGCGCACCAAATTGCAAGCGGAATTGAAGTTGCTGCGTGACTACAAAATGTACGAGCCGGCTTACCAGCTGTTGCGCAAAGCGGTGGCAGAGGAACCCGAAGATTTGGATCTGCGCTACGAGCTGGCCATGATGGCTGAAAAGCTCAACCGCATTGATGAGATGGAGCGGTTACTGCGCAGTGTGATTGCAGAAAAACCCAGCTTTGAGCACGCCTACAACGCGCTGGGCTACGCGCTGGCAGATCGCAATATCCGACTGAAAGAAGCCCGCGAATTGATCGTCAAAGCCTTGGAGTTTTCGCCGGAAGACCCGATGATCACAGACAGTTTGGGCTGGGTTGAGTTCCGCATGGGCAACAAGCAAGCTGCATTGGCCATTTTGCAACGCGCTTATGACACCAAAAATGATGTGGAAATCGGAACGCACTTGGGTGAAGTGATGTGGAGCTTGGGCCAAAAAGACAAAGCCATGAAAGTTTGGCGCGAAGCCGCACGCATCGACCCGAAAAATGAATTGCTGGTCGACACACTCAAGCGACTGAAAGTCAAACTTTGACGGGTTTTCCACTCCATCGATCAACCGCGCTTTGGCTGTTGTCCTTGGCATTGTTGCTGCCCGGTTGCAGTCTGTTTTCCAGCAAAGCCAGGTTATCGCCTCTTGCAAAACAAGGCCACTGGGAAGGCCGTTTGCAATTGCGCATTCTTCAAGAAAAACCAGAGCAATTCAGTTTCAATTTTGATTTGCAAGGCAGTGCTGAAGCAGGCGAATTGACCATTTACTCCCCTGTGGGCAGTACCGTGGCGGTTGCCAGTTGGACACCCAGCGGCGCTGTGCTGACCGAAGGCAACAAGCAAACCCAGTTTGAATCCATGGAAGTCTTGACCATGCGTTTGACCGGCGCTGCATTGCCCTTGCCCACGCTCATGGCTTGGCTCAACAGCGATGGCCCAGCCCTTGAAGGGTGGCAAATCACGTCGGAAAAATTGCCCCGCAGCCGACGCATATTTGCACAGCGCTTCCAACCCTCACCGCCACTGCAACTGACCCTGTTGTTGGACCCGCCCCAGTAACACCATGGCGCTGCCCACCTGTTTGCACCATGTGCCTGCACCGGCCAAGCTGAACCTTTTTTTGCACATCACCGGGCGTCGGCAAGACGGCTACCACTTATTGCAATCCGCGTTCATGCTGATCGATTGGTGGGATGTACTGCACTTTGATTTGCGTGCAGATGGTCAACTGATTCGACAAGACCTCTCGCAGACCTTGCCTGATGAAGATTTGTGCTTGAAAGCCGCGCGTTCCTTGCAACAAGCCAGCGGCAGCTCACACGGTGCGTTGATTCAAATCGACAAACGATTGCCTGCGCAAGCGGGCATGGGTGGCGGCTCCTCTGATGCAGCCACCACGCTGCTGGCTTTGAACCGGTTGTGGGGGCTGGATTGGCCATTGTCCAAATTGCTGCCTTTGGGCTTGTCGCTGGGCGCGGATGTGCCGTTTTTTTTGCGGGGTCACAACGCTTGGGTCGAAGGCATTGGCGAAACCCTCACCCCGATGGCACTGCCGCCTGCCCGATTTGTGGTTCTCAAACCGGAAGCAGGCTTGGAAACCGCCTTGATTTTCAAGGACGCCGGGCTCAAACGGGATTCTTCACCTGCTACAATCTCGGACTTTGCTGCACAGCCATACGCTTTTGGGCGAAATGACTTGCAAGCAGTTGCAAAACGGTTGTGTCCTCAGGTTGAACTGGCCTTGCATTGGTTGGTTCAGCATGGTTTGCAACCCAGAATGACCGGTTCGGGCAGTGCGGTGTTTGCGCAAATACCCGGCAAAACCGTTTTTTCTGTGCCGCCCGACGGCTGGCAACTGCAAATTTGCAGCAATTTGGAAATCCACCCCCTGGCCGGTTGGGTTTCCTGCGACGTTTGACGGACATCTGTTGAAAAACAGGCGTCCCGAGTAGGGGAGTCGCCAAGTTGGTCAAGGCACCGGATTTTGATTCCGGCATGCGAGGGTTCGAGTCCTTCCTCCCCTGCCACCCATTGCTGTACGCCGAAAGCAGCAAGGTTGATGGTCATGCCACCTGCCTGTGCTTTCGATTTTTTAACCTCAGGTCGCCAAGATGTCGCAACCCACCGCTCCGGATTTCATGGTTTTCACCGGCAATGCCAATCCGAGTTTGGCGGCAGAGGTGGCAGGTCATTTGGGCATTGGTCTGGGGGCTGCGGAAGTTGGCCGGTTCTCCGATGGCGAAGTCACCGTCGAAATCAACCAAAACGTTCGCGCCCGTGACGTGTTTGTGGTGCAGTCCACCTGCAACCCCACCAACGAAAACCTGATGGAGTTGCTGATCATGGTGGACGCACTCAAACGTGCCTCCGCAGAACGCATCAGTGCGGTCATTCCCTACTTCGGCTATGCCCGGCAAGACCGGCGTCCCCGCTCTTCCCGGGTGCCCATCTCTGCCAAGTTGGTGGCGGACCTGTTGCAAACCGTGGGCGTGGCGCGTGTGCTGACCATGGACTTGCATGCAGACCAGATCCAAGGCTTCTTCAATATTCCTGTTGACAACATTTACGCTTCCCCCGTGCTGTTGGGTGACTTGCGCTTGAAAAGCTACGACGACCTGATCGTGGTCTCGCCCGATGTTGGCGGCGTGGTGCGTGCTCGGGCCTTAGCCAAGCAACTCGACTGTGACTTGGCCATCATTGACAAGCGCCGCCCGCGCGCCAATGTCAGCGAAGTCATGCATGTCATCGGCGAAATCGAAGGGCGCAACTGCGTCGTCATGGACGACATGATCGACACCGCAGGCACCTTGGTCAAAGCCGCCGAAGTTTTGAAAGAGCGCGGTGCAAAAAAGGTTTATGCCTATTGCACCCACCCGATTTTTTCTGGCCCCGCCATTGACCGCATTGCCAAAGGTGATGCGCTGGACGAAGTGGTGGTCACCAACACGATTCCATTGAGCGCGCAAGCGCAGTCTTGCCAAAAAATTCGCCAACTCTCTGTGGCCCCGTTGATCGCTGAAACGATTCAACGCATTGCCAAAGGAGAGTCGGTCATGAGTTTGTTCTCTGACCAAGACCAGCTTTTTTAAGCGGTCAAGGTCAGCGTGCAATGTTGTGAAGCAGTTCGCTGCTTCTTTTTATGAAACCGAAGTCACACTGGTCGCGGTGGACTTCTTCAGGAGAGAACCATGAAATTTGTCGCTTTTGAGCGCACCAAGCAGGGAACGGGTGCGAGCCGCCGTCTGCGCATCACCGGTCGCACACCCGGTATCGTTTACGGGGGCAAGGCCCACCAACCCGTCAATATCGAACTTGACCACAACGCCTTGTGGCACGCCTTGAAAAAAGAAGCCTTCCACGCCTCTATTTTGGAAATGGAACTGGCTGGCCAAACATCCAAAGTGTTGTTGCGCGATGTCCAATACCACCCCTTCAAGCAATTGGTATTGCACATAGATTTCCAACGTGTCGAAGCTGACACCATGTTGCACATGAAAGTACCGCTTCACTACAGCGGCCAAGAGAATTCACCCGCTGTCAAAGTGGATGCTTGCTTGGTCAACCCTGTGATGAACGAACTGGAAATTGCCTGCTTGCCGGCCGATTTGCCCGAGTTCATCGCGGTCGATTTGAGCAACCTCAAGAAAGGCACGTCATTGCATGCCAACGACATCAGCTTGCCAAAAGGTGTGAAAGTCGTGACGCACGGCAAAAACAACCCGGTGTTGGTCAGCGTGGTCTCAGTGGCCGAAGAGGCCGCCCCCGAAGCAGCTGCTGCACCGGCTGCCGCACCGGCCAAGGGCAAAGGCAAGAAGTAATTTTCTTGGCGTGTGTCCGCTTCAAAAGAACCCGCTTCGGCGGGTTTTTTTGCGCCCCATAATCCCATCCCATGATCAAACTGTTTGTCGGCCTGGGCAACCCGGGCACTGAACACGAATACACCCGACACAACGCCGGGTTTTGGTGGATTGACGAACTGGCCATCCAACTCAAAGCCCGTTGGCAGCCTGAAAAAAGTTACCACGGATGGGCCACACGCACCACCTGCCAAGGCCAAACCATTTGGCTGCTCAAACCAGCCACTTTCATGAACTTGTCAGGCAAATCGGTGGCGTCGCTGGCCCGTTTTTTCAAAATCCAACCCAACGAGGTATTGGTGGCGCATGATGAACTCGATGTCGTGCCCGGTGAGGCCAAACTGAAACTCGGCGGCAGCCACGCGGGCCACAATGGTTTGCGCGACATCCATGCACAACTCGGCACCGATGCGTATTGGCGACTGCGCATCGGCATTGGTCACCCCGGTGTGAAATCTGAAGTGATCCATTGGGTGTTAAAAAAGCCAGCGCCAGACCAAAAAACATTGATTGACACTTGCATCGAACGCACCTTGCCAGCCGTAGCCTACATGGTGAGCGGCGACATGGTGAAAGCCACGCAAACAGTGCACACCAGCAAGCCGCCACGGCCCAAACCGCCAAGACCGGCGGCGGCCATTCCACCCAAGGAAGGCGAAACAAATGAACCCTCTGTCCACCCTGCCCCGGCCACTCGGTCTGCTGCTGATTAGCTGTTGTTTGGGCCTTGGCTTACCAGCCATGGGCAAAGAAAAGAAGACGTCCCCTGCTCTGCAGTGTGAGGAAAACGGTGAATTGAAACCATGCGCGGGTGACCAAACCGCCCACTTGGAAAAACCCGCCAAAGCCAAATCATTCAAAGCGCAAGCGGACGACGGTGAGATTGACACCGAGAAAAAACAGACAAAGAAAAAGAAGACTTCTTCTAAAAAATCGGCCAAACAAAAACCCAAAACCAATCCGCCTGTTGACGGTTAGCCTCCCTGCGGGTCACTGGCTGGCCTGGCCGCTTGCAAAAGCCGGTATTTGGCCCATAACGCTTCTGGGCTTTCCACATGCTGCGGGTTGAGTGGGATACAGGCCACCGGGCAAACCTCTACACACTGGGGCGTGTCATGGTGGCCCACACATTCGGTGCATTTGGCTGGGTCAATTTGGTAAATCGACGGGCCCATGAAAATCGCCGCGTTGGGGCACTCGGGTTCACACACATCACAGTTGATGCATTCATCGGTGATCATCAAAGCCATGGTGTGTGGCGCTTACGGTTTGGCGTGTGCTTGCATGAATGCAAACACGGGCGCAGAAACAAATTGAGCCACGTCTCCGCCGAGCACCGAGATTTCTCTCACCAACGTGCTTGAAATACATTGGTACACATCCAGCGTGTTCAAAAACACCGTGTCGATGTCTGGGGCCAAGCGTCGGTTCATCCCGGCCAATTGAAATTCATAATCAAAGTCGGTCATCGACCGAATGCCGCGCACCATGGTTTTGGCGCGGAGCGACTTGGCAAATTCAATCACCAACCCATCAAAGGTTTGAACCTGTACATTGGGGCAATCGGCCAACGCCTGGCGGGTCATCTCTAAGCGCTGCTCCAAGGTGAACATGGTTTTTTTGTGGTGGGCACGGGCCACTGCAATCACCACGGTATCAAACATGCGCGATGTACGGCGCACGATGTCTTCATGACCCAAGGTGATCGGGTCAAAGGTGCCCGGATACAAAGCAATCACTGGCTCACTCATGTCACTCCTTAGGCAGATAGGGCTCGGTGATTATGCCCCCGTCTGTAACAAATGGGCGTGTACAGAACCTGCTTTCAAATGGCGCGACAGCGTCCATCCCAAAGGCTGCAATGCCTCATCGTTCCAGGCTTTGTCTGCCTCCAAATACAGCCAGCCTGCTGGTTTGAGGCACTGCTTGGCCAACGACAGTGCCAAATCGTGTTGCGGGTAATCGTAGGGCGGGTCTAAAAACACCAGGTCAAGGCTGGCAGCGGGTATTTGCCTGAGCACCGCCAAACCGTCAGACCGCTGGATGCGAAGTTGTGTCGCGCCTAAACGCTCTTTGGCTTTGTGCAGGGACGCCACGCATTCGCTGCTGGCGTCTGCCAACCACACCGAAGCGGCGCCTCGCGATGCCGCTTCAAACCCCAAGGCGCCACTGCCAGCGAACGGGTCAGCGCAATGCCATCCGGTCAAGTCTTGGCCCAACCAATTGAACAGGGTTTCGCGAACCCTGTCCGGTGTAGGTCGCAACCCCGGCAAATTCGCCACAGCCAATTTGCTGCGCTTCCACTGTCCGCCAATGATGCGAACCTCGCCTTGGCTCATGGCGAGGCAGCGCCCAGCACCACCGTGACCATTCGCTCAGGCTGGAGGTTTCTGGCGAATGCTTGCTGAATGTCAGCGGCTGTCAACTTCTGCACCTTGGCGGTCCAAGTGTCAAGGTAGTCCAAGGGTAAATCGAACCACGCAATGTTGCTGAGGTTGTCCATCAATTTGCGGTTGCTGTCCAAGCGCAAGGCAAACCCGCCAATCAAAAAATCTTTGGCGGCTTGTACTTCGGCGTTGCTGGGGCCTTCTTTCACAAATTCACTGACGACTTGGCTGGCGACTTCAATCGCTTGTTCGGCTTGGTCTGGTCGGGTTTGCAAGCCCACGGTGAAAGCGCCTGCATGTTGCCCCGGCGAAAAATAACTGTAAACGCTGTAACTCAGGCCACGCTTTTCTCTGACTTGTTCGGTCAAGCGAGACACAAACCCACCACCGCCCAGCACGTAGTTACCGACTGTCAGCGCCAAAAAATCGGGGTGCTGTCGGGCCACGCCTGGCTGGCCGATGAACACATGGGCCTGTGCAGACTCAAACGGTAAATCAATTCGCTTGGCTGAACCCAAAGCTTGTACCTCGTCAACCAAGGGCAACAATTGACAGGCGGAAGAAGTGGGCAAGCCCTTGAGCAGTTGCGTCAGTTTTTCGGTGGCTTGCGCTTTGTTCAACGCACCCACGATGCTGATCTTGGCCCGACAAGGCACCAAGTAACGCGCATGAAAGTTTCTCATTTGGGCCGGTTCAATGCGACGCAAACTGGCTTCGTCTTCATCTTGTCCATACGGGTGATCGCCGTAAACGGCTTTGGAAAAAGCCAGTGACGCTTGGACACTCGGTTTGGTTTTCGATTCGCGCAAACTGGCGATCCAGCGCTCGCGTTCAGTGTTCCACACCACGGATGAAAACGCGGGCGATGCCAATTGCCTGGCCGCCAGCGCAATGGCTTGGTTCAGTATCTCCGGGCGGGTGAGGCTGCGCATGCTCAAACTCATGCGGTCGTTCGACGCTGACGCGCCCGCAGACGCACCCAAATCGGCCCAAGCCTCGCCCAATTGGTTTTCATCCAACGCCGGCATGCCGTCTTGCGCTTGCACGCCTTTGCCAAGCATCATGGCAGTGGCTTGCGCCAAACCGTTCAGCCCCTTGCTGTCGCGACGGCTGCCTGCATCGAACTCCAGCTGGATGTCCACCATGGGCAACCCTTGCACTTCCATCAGGTAGACGCGCGCTCCGTTGTCCAAGGTCCAAAATTGAATGGGGATACCGGCCATGGCAGAAGGGTGAACCAACAGCCATGCTGCACAACACACAAACCAATTTTTCATCTTGCACCTTCGGTATGACGTGAGCCGGGAACAGGTTGACGCAATGCGGGTTTGGGACCGGCTTGCGGCAGCAAAGTTGCGACCGTGAGTTGGTCGTCGCCAAAGTATTTTTGGGCCACGGCTTGCACTTGCGCGGCCGTGACATCTACCAAGGCTTCCACCAAACGGTCTGAGGTGTCCATGGGAAAACCTTCAATCCATAAATTTCCGAATTCGCGGGCTTGGTTAAAGAGCGAGTCGCGTTGGTAAATCGTGGAAGCCATCCACTGGGCCTTGACACGCTTCATTTCGGCTTCGGTGACACCCTCTTGGGCAATTCGGGTGATTTGTTGTCGCAATGCAGCCTCGAGTTGTTCCACCGTCTTGCCCTTGGCCGGCACACCATCCATCACGAACACTTGCGGGCCCCGGCCACTGAAACTGTGGGAAGCACCTGCGCTGTCAGCCAAGCGGTTTTCGCCTTGGGTCAAGGCTCTGTCAAGCCGCGACCCGGCATAGCCATCGAGCAAAGCTGCCAAGATGGTCAAGGCTAAAGCGTCCTGGCTCTCAGCATCACCGTCAAACGATGTGAAGCCAGGCACTTTCCAAGACATGGCGAGATAGGCTTGGTCAGCGGGGGCTTTGACTTGCACCCTGCGCGTGCCTGCTTGGGTCGGTTCCGAGCGTGGTTTTCTGGCTGGCAGTTGTCCTTTCGGGATGACGCCGTAAAGCTCCTCGGCCCACTGGCGAACCAAGGCGATGTTGACATCACCCACGATCACCACCGCCGCGTTTTCAGGCTGGTACCAACGGCGATAAAACTCGCGGGCATCGTTCGGTGTCATGCTGTCCAAGTCACTCATCCAACCGATGACGGGTCGACGGTAAGGCGACGCCACAAACTGCACCGCATTGAGTTGTTCGTACATCAGCATCCGTGGCGAATCTTCAGTGCGCATGCGGCGCTCTTCTTTGACCACCTCGAGCTCGCGAACAAATTCTTCGTCAGGCCACTGGTTGTGGGCAAACCGGTCAGCCTCGAGTTGCATCACCTCTTGCAAACGCGCCGCAGGAATTTGTTGGTAGTAGCCGGTGTAGTCCTTGTTGGTGAACGCGTTTTCGCGTCCGCCCAAAGCCGCCACCTTGCGTGAAAATTCACCGGGCTTGATGGTGGCTGTGCCCTTGAACAACATGTGCTCGAGCACATGGGCCACGCCGGAGACACCGTCCACCTCGTCCATCGAGCCGACCCTGACCCACAGCATGTGCACTGCCGTCGGTGCTCTTGCGTCAGCTTTGACAATCAATGTCATGCCGTTTTTCAGGGTGAATTGCTGTACCTCTTGCGCGCCGATCTGGCCGCCGAGCAACAGACTGAACACGAAGCCCAAGAGCTTGAGTCGTCCATTGGTTGGCCATTTGAAATCACATTGGGGTTTCATAGAATGATCTGTTGTTAACCGTGCGCTGATGCACGCACAGCGCATTGTAGAAACCTGACCCCATGTTCAACTTATTCAAACGAAAAGCCCCGCCCACCGCGGGTGCAGCTCCCAGCCAAGCTGCTGAAGTGGCCAGCCGAGACTGGTTAGGCCGCCTGCGGGTCAGCTTACAGCGCACCGGCAGCAGCATTGCCTCGGTCTTCACCGGCAAATTGCTGGATGACGAGGCTTACGCGGAACTCGAAGCCGCCTTGCTGATGGCAGATGCAGGCGTGCCCGCCACGCAATACATCTTGGAACAACTGAAAGCCAAAATCAAACAAACGGGCAGCAAAGACATGGCCCAGATCAAGGGCTTGCTGGTCGATGTGCTGAGCGAATTGCTGCAACCCTTAGAGCGTGACTTGTCGATAGACCAGCACCACCCCACTGTGGTCATGGTCGCCGGTGTCAACGGCGCTGGAAAAACCACCTCCATTGGCAAATTGACGCGGCACTTGCACGATGCCGGTGCGAGCGTGCTGCTGGCTGCGGCGGACACCTTCCGCGCAGCCGCCAAGGAACAGTTGATGGTCTGGGCAGATCGCAACCAAGTGGACATCATCAGTCAAGACAACGGCGACCCTGCAGCGGTCAGCTTTGATGCAGTGACCGCAGGCAAAGCACGCGGCAAAGACGTGGTGTTGGTCGACACCGCCGGTCGCTTGCCAACGCAATTGCATTTGATGGACGAGCTGAAAAAAATCCAGCGCGTGGTGCAAAAAGCCGAACCCTCTGCGCCGCATGAAATCTTGTTGGTGATTGACGGCAACACCGGGCAAAACGCGTTGGCTCAGGTGAAAGCCTTCGATGAAGCGCTGGGTTTGACCGGGTTGATCATCACCAAATTGGATGGCACCGCCAAAGGTGGTGTATTGGCCGCCATCGCCTTGTGGGCACGCGAAAGAAAACACCACCCACAGAAAACTTTGGCGGTATATTTCATTGGCATCGGAGAAAAGTTGGAGGATTTACAAGGCTTCAACGCCAATGAGTTCGCTCAAGCCTTGATCAACTGAACACTTCCTCAAGGACTTTTCATGGATGCATGCAAGTTGTCTGCAGACCCACTGTCATGTTGGGTTGAAGAACATGTCTGACAGTCCCGACTTCTCTCCTCCCATGACGCCAGATCACGCCAATTTGTTACCCGCCTTGATGCGCATGGGTTTGCTCGCACCAGGCCAACATGCCCGCTTCACCGCCTTGACGGGTGGTGTGTCTTCGTTGATCGCCAAGGTAGAAACCGACAGCCAAACATTTTGCGTCAAGCGCGCGTTGCCACAACTCAAAGTCAGTGCCTTGTGGGAAGCGCCGGTCAAGCGTAACCGTGATGAAGTGCAATGGTTGAAATTCGCTCACCAAGTCGCGCCTGGCTGCGTTCCCCACGTGTTGGCCGAGGACGCGCAAGACTGCGCCTTTGCAATGACTTACCTGCCAGCAGCGCAGCACCCTGTATGGAAAGCACAGTTGCTCAACGGACTGGCCCAAACCAGTACCGCGAGCGCCGTCGCCGATGTGTTGGTGCGATTGCATGCAGCGAGCGCCAGCAACCCGCAGCTTTGTCAATCGTTTAACCACGACGATGACTTTGTGGCCATTCGCTTGTCTCCTTATTTTTTACACACCGCTGAAAAACACCCGTCCGTTGCCGATGTGCTGCATCACTTGGTCGCGCAAACCTTGTCGCACAAACTGGTGCTGGTACATGGCGATGTCAGTCCGAAAAACACCTTGGTCGGGCCGCATGGTCCCGTGCTGTTGGACGCCGAATGTGCGTGTCACGGTGACCCTGCCTTTGATTTGGCGTTTGTGCTGACGCATTTGATGCTGAAATGTGTTTGGCGCTCGCAAGACACTTCTTCGTATTTGGCATGCTTTGACGCTTTGACGCAAACCTATTTGCGTGGCGTGACCTGGGAACGCCCCGATGCCTTGGAGCAACGCGCTTGCTTGTTGCTCGCGGGCATGCTGCTCGCGCGGATTGACGGCAAGTCCCCGGTCGAATATTTGACACAACCCGCACAACAACAGTACGTCAGGCAACAGGCCTTGGATTGGCTCAAACACCCTCTCACGCGCTTGTCAGACATGCGCCTTCTTTGGAAACCCACATGAAAACCCAAATCAAACACATACACGGACGCCGCATTTGGGACTCCCGTGGTCGACCCACAGTCGAGGTCGATGTACTGCTGCAAGACGGCAGTTCAGGCAGAGGCGTTGCCCCCGCCGGCGCGTCCCGCGGCAGCCGAGAAGCTTTGGAATTGCGCGACGGTGGCAGCTTGCTCCATGGTTTGGATGTCGCCCAAGCGGTCACGCATGTGAACAGTGAGATCGCCCAAGCGCTGATCGGCAGGGATGCACTGGCGCAAGAACAAGCAGATGCCTGCTTGATTGCGCTGGACAGCACACCTTTGAAAAGCCGGCTGGGCGCCAACGCCATGATCGCCACGTCGGTGGCCATCGCGCAAGCCGCAGCGAACTCGCAAGGCCAAGCCTTGTGGCAATACCTCTCACAGGGCCAGCCGGTGCGGTTACCGTTGCCGCAAATTCAAATTTTCGGGGGAGGCGCGCACGCGGGCAGGCGGGTCGACATCCAAGACTTTTTGGTCATGCCCATCGGCGCACAAAGTTTTGATGAAGCGCTGGTGATGGTTGCCAACGTCTACCATGCGGCTGGCCAATGGATGGCGTCACTCGGTAAGCGACACGGGGTTGCCGATGAAGGCGGCTGGTGGCCGGATTTTTCTTCCAACGAAGAGGCACTGCAAACCTTGACCCGTTCGATTGAACTGGCGGGCTATCGCCATGATCAGGTGGCCATTGCACTGGATGTGGCAGCCTCGGAATTTGGCCAAAGCGGCCGCTACACCTTGGGGTTGGACCAACATGTCTACAGCACCGATGAATGGCTTCAAGAGCTGTTGCGATGGGTAAATACCTACCCGATTGTGTCTGTGGAAGACCCATTTGCCGAGGACGACACGGCTGGTATGCAAGCGTTCACCCACGCTGTCGGTCAAAAGATTCAAGTCATCGGGGACGATTATTTGGTGACCCGCGTGGACTTGATCGAGGCCGCTGTGCGCGACAAAGCCTGCAATGCTGTCTTGCTCAAACCCAACCAAGTCGGCACCCTCAGCGAAACCCGCCAAGCCATGCAAATGGCCCGGCAACATGGGTTCGGCATGGTGGTGTCGGCCCGTTCTGGCGAGACCGAGGACACCGCCATCGCCCACATCGCCACCGGCTGGGACACCGGACAGCTCAAAGTCGGCTCATTTGCCCGCTCGGAACGCATGGCCAAGTGGAATGAATGCCTGCGGATCGCCGAATCCATGGGTAACAACAGCGTTTATGCGGGTAAACACGGACTGAAATTAGCACTCTAAGCCAGAGAGTGCTAATATTGGCTGGTCGACATCCTTAAGGAGGATTTTCATGACAGCTGTGACCCTGACCAGTACCGGCGCCAGTCAACTGGCCGCCAACCCTTGGGCGGTTTTGCCACCCTTGGGAAATTTGGATGCCTACATCTCGGCGGTCAACCGTTTGCCCATGTTGACACTCGAGCAAGAACAGGAATTTTCCAAAAAGCTCAAAGAAAACAACGACTTAGAAGCAGCTGGTAAATTGATTTTGTCGCATTTGCGTTTGGTTGTTTCGATTTCCCGCCAATACGCCGGTTACGGCTTGGCGCATGCCGACCTGATCCAAGAAGGCAACGTGGGTTTGATGAAGGCGGTCAAGCGCTTCGACCCCGACCATGGTGTGCGACTGGTCAGCTACGCCATCCATTGGATCAAGGCAGAAATTCACGAATACATCATCAAAAACTGGCGCATGGTCAAACTCGCGACCACCAAAGCACAACGCAAGCTGTTTTTCAATTTGCGTTCGAAAAAACAAGGGTTCCGCGCCGATGTCGGTGACGACCACGAAGCGATCTCGCGCAACACCTTGAGCGAAGCGCAAATCGACAGCATCGCCAAAGACCTGAACGTCAAGCGAGAAGAAGTCATTGAAATGGAAGCCCGCATGGCAGGCTCAGACGTGTTGCTCGACCCGACCGCCAACGAAGACGGCGAGGAGGCATTCGGCCCCATCTCTTATTTGTCGGATGTTCACCATGAGCCCACCGCGATGATTGAAGCGCATCAGCGCGACATCATGTCGACCGATGGCATCACGCAAGCGCTGGCGGTATTGGATGAGCGCAGCAGACGCATCGTCGAAGAGCGTTGGTTGAAAGTGAACGATGACAATTCCGGCGGCATGACATTGCACGAATTGGCCGACGAATATGGCGTCAGCGCCGAACGAATTCGCCAGATCGAAGTGGCGGCCATGAAGAAAATGAAACAGGCCTTGCTGCAATTCGCCTGAGACATTTGGCCACACGCTTGCCGTCAATCACCTACTGAGAGCGGCAAGCGATTCACTTAAGGCAACAGCTTTCCAATGTCTTGCGCCATGGCTTGGGGGCCTGAACCATACTTGGCATACAAGCGCAGCCTGCCGTTGGTGTCATACACATAAGTGCCCGCGCTGTGGTCCAGTGAGTAATGACCTGAGGTGCCCGTCTCCACTTTTTTGTAGTAAATCTTGAACTGCTTGGCCAGTGTGGGCAAATCTTTCAATTCAGGAATCAAAGCAATGAACGACGGATCGAAACCAGCCATGTAGGCCTTGAGCAGTTCGGGAGTGTCACGCTCGGGGTCCAAGGTGATGAACACCGGTTGCAATGCGTCACCTTTGGCGCCCAGCGTTTGCTTGATCTGCACCCATTCATTCAACGTGGTCGGACAAAAATCCGGACACTGGGTGAACCCGAAAAACACTACCACCACCTTGCCTTTGAAATCTGCCAACTGTCGGCGCTGCCCAAACTGATCGGGCAGATCAAACCCCAGCGCATAGTCCGCGCCAGTTAAATCGATCGACTTGAAACTGGGCTTGTCAGGGGAACACGCTGACAAAGACAGCACACACACCAGCAACCAGACATAGACCTGTTTCATCGCCAAGTTCCAGGCAAATAATGGTCGATCAAAAAAGCCGCAAACAGCAAGCTCAAGTGAATCAATGAAAACCGAAATGTCTTGCGCGCCAAATCGTCCGAGTATTGCCGCCACAACATCCAACCGTATCCGCAAAACATCAGGCTCAAAATCAACGCGCTGACCAAGTAAAAATAACCGCTCATGCGGTAGATGAACGGCATCAAACACGCGGCGAGCAGCACGATGGTGTAGAGCAAAATTTGCAAGCGTGTGAATTCATTGCCATGCGTGACAGGCAGCATCGGCAATCCCGATTTGCGGTAGTCCTCGACCCGGTAAAGCGCCAGCGCCCAAAAATGCGGTGGCGTCCACAAGAAAATGATGAGAAACAAAATCAAGGCCTCTGGCCCCACCTCGCCCGTCATGGCGGCCCATCCCAACACCGGCGGCATGGCACCGGAGGCGCCACCAATGACAATGTTTTGCGGGGTCAGCGGCTTGAGGATCACGGTGTAAACCACGGCGTAGCCGACAAATGTGGCAAAGGTCAACCACATGGTCAAGGGATTGACCCAGACATACAAAATCACCGAACCCAGCGCACACAGCACCGCAGAAAACAGCAAGGTATCGCGGTCGGTCAACTCACCTTTGGCAGTGGGTCGCCAAGCGGTTCTTTTCATGCGGGCGTCAATCGCTTGCTCTACGATGCAATTGAATGCCGCAGCCGCACCGGAGACCAACCAAATGCCCAAACATGCGACAGCGGCCAACTGGATGTCGGCGAACCCGGGCACACCGGGTACCGCGAGCACCATGCCAATCAATGCACAAAACACAATCAATTGAATGACCCGGGGTTTGGTCAATGCATTGAATTGCTGCCATCGCAATGGCATGTACAGAGTGAGCGATTTCATAGCATGTTTCTGTCAAATGTGGCGGCGATGCGATCGGCTTTGCGCGGCTGCGTCGAAACCAGCGTCCAAGTCAACAGCATCAAAAGCGCCGCGGCTGAACCGGTGTGCATCAAAGCTGCCACTATCGGCCAACCCAAGACCGCATTGGAAATACCCGTCAGGAATTGCGACAGCAACAAAGCCAACAGCAACCACGCTTGCCTGCGCAGTCCTGCATTCATCCAAGCCCTGGCAACCCACAAGATCAACACGGCTGGGATCACCGCATGCCAGCGATGGGCCATGTGTATCGCAGTCAGTGCTTGAAATGGCAGCGCTTGGCCAGCAGCATCTTGTCCCAGCGGACGCCACAAATCAAACGCCTTGTCTATGTTCATATCCGGCCACCAACTGTTCTGACACATCGGGTAAGTGTCGCATGCCAATACCGCATAGTTGCTGCTGACCCAAGCACCCAAACCGGTTTGTAAAAACACGCTCAACCAAGTCAACGCGGTGATCGCGTATATCCACACAGGCAAAGGCGGCAGTGAGATTTTTTCAAAAGCATGCCGCTGCCGCACCAATTGCACGGTCAACAACACCAGCAACATCATGCCCCCCAACAAATGCAAGGTGACAATCAAAGGGAACAACTTCATCGTGACCGTCAACGCACCGAAAGCGCCTTGAACACAGACCCACACCAATGACAGCGATGGCCAACCCCAGAAGCTGCGATCAATCCGCCATGAAAACACCGCCAGCGTCAGTATCAGCACCCCCACCAACATGGCCAAGTAGCGATGGATCATTTCAATCCAGGCTTTGTGAAACGTGACAGGCCCGGTCGGCATGGCTGTCTGCGCCTCTTTGATGTGTTGGCTCGCACCGATGGGACTGGCATGCCCATAGCAACCCGGCCAATCGGGGCAGCCCAAACCCGAATCGGTCAAGCGGGTGAAGGCGCCAAACAAAACCAAATCAAAGGTTAAAAACAGCGCGATCATGGTCAGATGGCGCACACGCAATGCCATTTGCGACTGGCGGTTTTTCAACCAGACCCAGGTCAACGGACCGACCGCCAACAGCAAGGCCAGCAAAACCAATTGCAACAGCGGCGCAATATTAAACAATGCAACTTCGTTCATTGACATCAACGCCCCGGTTTGTCCCAAGAAACTGACGCGCGCAGTAAACGGTCCCAGTCTCGCTTGAGGGAAGACGCTTGGTCAATTTGTAACCGTGGCGGAAATCGCATCATCCAATTGCCATGGGAATCGACCAAGTACAAATGTTCATTCAACCCATGGCCTGCTTGCGGCGCTAACCATTGCGCCAGTTGCGCCGGCGGCACACGCAAGACCACAGCCTCTGTCAATCCAGCCAGCAAATCAGCCGAAACAGGTGCGCTGTCGGTCACCAACCACACCCATTCCGTGCGTTTGGCCTCGCGACCCAAAGACGCGCGTATTTGCCTTTGCAACAACAAATTGTTTTGACATAACGCGTCGCATGCCGCAGCGGACACGCTCACGATCAGCCATTGACCTTTTAACTCGGGCAATTTCACAGTCTTGCCATCCAGTGATTCGGCGGTGAGTTCTGGCAAAGGCTTGACTGGCAGAATCAGTTCACCGAATTGACGAGAAGACTGCGGACGAATCACGTAATAGGTCAAATACGAGGCAATCACTGGCGCCGCACACACCAGCATCACCATGACCATGCGCCAACGGCCTCCCCGCGTGCGACTGGCATCCTCCTGACCGGCAGCTAGCGGGTCTGGCAAGTCATAAACGGTCAAGCCAAGCGCTTGCGAGGGGGAGTCTTCAACTGAGTTTTTTTGCATGACGCAACGGTCCTATCCATTGAAACCAAATATAGAGTGAAGCAATCAAGCCACTTAAAGCAAACCATTGGAATGCGTAGCCCTTGTTTTTCTCAGCGGTCGAGGAAATCACAGGCCAGTCACGCCTCAACCCCTCTGAGTCCTCACCTGTCTGGATAACCACCGCACTCACCTTTTCAGACACCAAAGATTGCATGGCCTGTTTGTCGAGATTGGCTCGTATGCGCAATTGTCCAACTTCCAGAGCCAGATTGGCAGGCGCCTTCAATTCCGTCATCTGCGATAACTCGGGCGAGATGCGAGCTTCAATCTGGACCACTTGCGAGGGTGTCTGCACAGGCGCAGCCTTGTTGGCATCCACCGGGTCTCTGGCCACCCAACCACGCTGAACCCATACCACCTGCCCCTGCGACCAAGTCAACGGTGTCATGACCCAAAAACCTGGCCGACCTTTGTGGCTGCGGTTGTCTAAATACACGGTTTTCTCTGGCAACCACGTCCCGACCAGCGACACGCGCCTGTGGGTTTGGTCCCATAGCGCAGGACTTTGCAGCAAACTGCTTGTTTCAAGCGGCGGCAATTGCATTTGAGCGTCCAGTTGGGTTTGGTAGTGAATTTTTTCTTCCGCGCGCGACAACTGCCACCAGCCCAGACGCAGGGTGAGCAGGACCGCTGCAAGTGCGGCGAGTAACACGATCCAGGAACGCCCTTTGTTCATGGGGCTGATTGAATCAAGAGGATTCACAGGATAATCTGACACATGAACCTTTTCATAGCTATCGCATTCCTTGGCATATTGGCCGCTTTGTCTGCTGCATTGTTATTCATGTTGCGAGGCGATACCGATGACACCCCCAAATCCAGCAGAATGATGCGGGCTCTGGCATTTCGTGTCGGCATCTCGATAGTGCTGTTCTTGTGCATTCTGCTTTCTTGGAAGATGGGCTGGATCAGACCCACGGGCATTCCATTGACACCGGTTTAAGCCCTTAAAGGATTCAAACCCCTTTGCCATTTGGCCTTTGAAAGGCTGGCAAAAAAAAAGCCGCTGATGCGGCTTTTTTTGTACCAGTCAACTCAGAGCCAATACACCAAGACGTACAAGCCCAACCAGACCACGTCGACAAAGTGCCAATACCAAGCGGCGCCCTCAAAACCAAAGTGACGCTCAGAAGAAAAATGACCTTTTTGCAAGCGCAAAGTGACGAACAACAACATCAACATGCCTACAAACACATGGAAACCATGAAAGCCTGTCAGCATGTAAAAAGTGGAGCCATAAACGCCTGAAGTGAGTTTCAAATTCAGGTCTTGGTAAGCATGGTAATACTCATAACCTTGGACAAACAAGAACACCACACCCAACAACACCGTGAGCCACATGTACTGAATGGTTTTGGCGCGCTGGTTGGCCAAAAGCGCGTGGTGAGCAATCGTCAGCGTCACGCCAGAGGTCAACAGCAAAGCCGTGTTGATGGTGGGTAACCAAAACGGGGTCATGGTTTGAAACGGCTCAATGATGCCCGCTGGAGAAGCGGTCACACCTGCCATGACAGAAGGCCATACCGCCTTGAACTCAGGCCATAACAAAGCGTTTTCGCTGCTGCCCAACATGGGAACAGAATGCGCTCTTGCCCACCAAAGGGCTGAGAAAAAGGCACCGAAGAACATCACCTCAGAAAAGATGAACCAACTCATGCTCCACCGGTAAGACAATTCAATCTTGCGGCCATATTGTCCAGATTCACTTTCATGAATGGATTCGCTGAACCACTGGAACAACACAAACAACCAGATGGCCAAACCCGCAAACAAGGCGTACTTGCCCCAACTGACATCATTGACCCATTGACTGGCGCCCAAAATGACAAAAAACAAACCAAACGAAGCCATGGCCGGGTGGCGCGACGGCTCTGGTACAAAGTAATGGGGCGTGGTGCCTTGGGTTGTGCTGCTCATCTCGACTCCTTTATTTCGCAACCACCAGATTGACCAAAACAATCAATCCAATCACAAACAACAAACCTGCCAACAAACCCACACCCAAGACGTGCAAAGGTGTGATGTGTGACAAGTCTTCTTGAAATTCACTGCTTTTCCTGATGCCTATGAAAGACCAGGACACTGCCAATACAGATCGCCAAAACGGGCGTCTGACCGGGACGGGTGCGATGACGTCCAACGGCTCGCTGCTCATACGCCATCTTCCTTCAATTTCACGCTGGACACCGTGCCCGAAGGCGCAGCCGGGGTTTTGCTACCCACTTCGAAAAACGTGTAAGACAAAGTGATGGTGTTCACGCTTTTGGCCAACTTGGGGTCCACCACGAAAGCCACCGGCCATTGCTTTTTCTCACCGGGCGCCAAGGTGTATTGGTTGAAACAAAAACACTCGACTTTGTTGAAATAAGCGGCCGCCTCTCGCGGTGCATAACTGGGAATGGCCTGTGCAGACATGGTGCGGTCTTGCAC
>CANGZG010000012.1 GCA_947458415.1 Comamonadaceae bacterium
GATGACGAATTTGGTTTGGAAGTCTTGCGCGGTGCCGAGGCCGGGTTGAAGACGGTCAACATGGAATTCACGGAGAAGACATCCTACAAACGCGGCGCCACCGATTTTTCTTCGCAAGTGGCGCGCATGAAATCTGCGGGTTGTGAAATGGTGGTGCTGGGCACCATCATCCGCGAAACCGTGGGCACGATTGCCGAGGCGCGCAAAACCGGCTTTAATCCGCTCTTCATTGGGTCAAGCGCCGCATACACCGACTTGATACACAAATTGGGTGGCAAAGCCATGGACGGCATGTACGCGACCATGACCGTGCCGCACCCCTATTTGGATGAAGCATCCAAGCCGATTTCGTTTTGGGCCAACAAATACAAAACCAAATTTGGCGATGACCCCACGGTGTTTTCCGTGTATGGCTACATCATCGTTGACGCGTTCATTCGTGGCGCCCAAAAAACCGGTCCGAATTTGACCACCGACAATTTCATCAAAGCCATGGACACCATGACTTTGCCGCCGGACATGTTTGGCGGCCCTGAAGGCAAGTTCACACCAACCCAACACCTGAGTTCTAACCGCTCGCGCCTGTCGCAAATTCAGGATGGCAGATGGAAAATCATTTCAGACTATTTCAAGTTGGACTGAGTCAATTTTCTGTTGCAGCTCTAGCGCCCACGGACTGATCACCTGACTGGGCTAAAGACTCAGCAGCACCTTTCCTTTGGCCACTTGCATGCCGTCGCTCACCGCCAATCGCGCAACCGTGCCATCCTTCGGCGCATGCAAGTGATGTTCCATCTTCATGGCTTCCATCACCAGCAACAACTGACCTGCTTTCACGGTGTCACCGGCTTGCACATGCAGCCGCACCACACGCCCGTGCATCGGTGCGCTGACTTGGTTGCTGCGCAATGAATGGGAAGACGCGCTGGCTTGCAAGCGTGCGTCTTCGACCATCCATTGCTCGCCGTTGAGTTCAAGCCATAACTCGTTGCCTTGCCAGGCGTAAGTCAATGACATGGGTTGGCGGTTGATGACGTATGCCAAACGGCCTTGTGTGGCATGGGTCGAAGCAACGGTTTGTGTTTGGTCATCCAAGGCATGCAGTGACAAATCGCTGATATGAAAGACGTCTTCTCCTTGGCTGACCCGCCAAGCATGGGATTGCATCTGCACTTGCCATGTGTGAGATTGGCCCTCTGTGCGCAGTGGAAGTTGCATCGTCATGTGTCCACTGCTGTGCCAATTCCACCAAGGTGCCGGTGGCGCCGACGCCCTCTGGCGCGGCACACATGCCACCATCAGCGCGGCGATGGCATGCAGGGGCGCGCGCGGGGCTGCCTCGGGCAAGTGGTGCAGCGCGGTGTGCAGCACCGTGGTGTCGAATAGCCCGCTGAGGAACACATCGCTTCTGAGCACTTGCGCCAACAACTGTTTGTTGTTGGCCAACCCCAGACACACCGTGCGGTCCAATCCGTCGGCCAATGCCATGGCTGCCAATTCACGCGTGGGCGCGTGAGCAATCAACTTGCCCAGCATGGAGTCGTAAAACGGGCTGACTGCCATGCCGCTGACCAACGCGGCGTCGCAGCGCAAGCCCGCAGGCGCTTGCCAGCAAACCAGCGTGCCGCTTTGTGGCATGTGGTTTTGCTTCGGGTCTTCTGCACACAAACGTGCTTCGATGGCATGGCCCCCACTTTCAAAACGTCGCAACACATCGTCTTGCTGCAAGGTCAGCACCTCGCCCATGGCCAAGCGAAATTGCCAAGCCACCAAGTCTTCGCCTGTCAACGCCTCGGTCACCGGGTGTTCGACTTGCAAGCGCGTGTTCATCTCCATGAAATAAAACGCGTGTGGCTGGTCGGGGCTGGTGTCAAGCAAAAATTCGACAGTGCCTGCCCCTTGGTAGCCCACCGCGCGCGCCACTTTCACCGCGGCTTCGCCCAGTTGTCTGCGCAAGGCGGGATCCACCGCAGGCGAGGGCGCTTCTTCGATCAGCTTTTGGTGGCGGCGTTGCACCGTGCAATCGCGTTCACCCAAATGGATGACGTGGCCATGGGCATCGGCCAGCAATTGCACTTCCACATGCCTGGGTTGAAGCAAGGCGCGTTCAAGCAACAAGCGGCCATCGCCAAAGGCGGCCAGTGCTTCTTGGCTGGCGCTTTGCAAAGCGGATGACAGCGCGCTTGCTTCCCTCACCAAGCGCATGCCACGGCCACCGCCACCGGCGCTGGCCTTGACCATCAACGGAAAACCCAATGCCTGTGCTTCGTGCGCAAGCGCTGACAGATCGGTGCTGGCTTCACGCGTGCCCGGCAACACCGGCACACCGGCGTCTTGCATGTGTCGGCGTGCTTGCGCTTTGTCGCCCATGGCGCGCATCGCCGAGGGAGGAGGCCCTGTCCACACCAACCCTGCGTCTGACACGGCTTGCGCAAAGTCGGCGTTCTCTGACAAAAAACCATAGCCGGGGTGCACGGCATCGGCGCCGCTGTCTTTGGCGGCTTGCAGCAATTTCGGGATGGACAGGTAGCTGTCGACCGCTTGCTCGCCGCCAATCGCCATGGCGCTGTCGCAAGTCCGTGTGTGCGGTGAATCGCGGTCTGCATCCGAATACACCGCCACGGTTTGCAAGCCCATGGCATGCGCACTGCGAGCGACCCGCGCCACGATCTCGCCCCGGTTGGCAATCAGCACGCGATCAAACCGTCTGGGCAAGCGGGTCATGGGCGGGTCCAATCAGGGGAACGTTTGGCTTGTCGTGCGGCCAAACCTTCTGCTGCCGTGCCGCTCCTCAGGCTGGCGGCAAATTGCTGGGCAGCAAAGTCCAAAGTGCTGTTGAGCGAATCAGCGGCTTGACCTTTGCGCAACAGTTGCACCGTTGCCCGCAACGCGGCGGGTTCTGCTCGCTGCCAGTGGGCTTGCCATGCTTGCAAGCCGGTGTCCACGTCTTGCAACAGTTCATCGATCA
This sequence comes from Comamonadaceae bacterium, assembly GCA_947458415.1. Lineage (GTDB taxonomy): Bacteria > Pseudomonadota > Gammaproteobacteria > Burkholderiales > Burkholderiaceae_C > Limnohabitans. The sequence continues at coordinate 2,969 of CANGZG010000012.1, forward strand.
ACCCATGTTCAAAAGCTTGCAAAGCATTCAAGCGCTGTGTTTGCACCATCAATTGCATGCTGCGCGATGTGCCCAAGCGCCTTTGCAAGAATGGCGCAATTTGCGCGGGTGGCAAGCCCAAGCTCAATTCCGGCGTGCCAAAGCTGGCGGTGTGGTCGGCCAACACCCAGTCGCAAACCGCTGCCAACCCGCAACCACCGCCCATGGCCGCGCCTTGCACCACGGCCAATGTCATCACGTCGCTGCGCTGCAGTTGTTGCAGCAAGAGACCGAACGCGCGGTTGGCTGTGGCAATCGGGTCGATGCCTTGAGACGGGGCGGGCGTGGCCATCATGTCTTGAAAACTGCTGAAGTCACCACCCGCACAAAAATGGCCATCTGCACCCCGCAACACCAACGCGCGAACAGTGGTGTCGGAGGCCATGCTGTGCACCGTGGTGTGAATGGTTTGCACCATGTCAGCGGTCAATGCGTTGCGGGTTGCCGGTGCGTCCAGCCAGAGGGTCCAGTGGGTGGGGTGTTTGTCGACGCGGATCATGGCAGGTTCAGCGTTGGGCAGGCAAGGTGTGCATGTGTTTGCTGATGATGCCCAGCATCACTTCATCGGCACCGCCACCGATGGAGGCCAATCTGCCATCGCGGTACAAACGTGACACTGGGTTGTCCCAGGTATAGCCCATGCCACCCCAATATTGCAAACAAGCATCTGGCACGCTGCGCAGCAAACGGCCTGCTTTGAGTTTGGCCATGGAAGCCCATTCGGTCACGTCTTTGCCTTCGATGTAATGCTGGGTCGCCAAATAGGTCAGGGCACGCAGACATTCGACCTCGGTTTTCAGTTCAGCCAAAGTGAAATGCACCACTTGGTTGTCCAGTACCGGTTTGCCAAAGGCTTGTCTTTCGCGTGTGTAGTCGATGGTTTGGTCGATGCAGTTCATCAACATTTGGATCGCATTGGCAGCGGCCCACAAGCGCTCCTCTTGAAATTGCATCATTTGGTAAGTGAAGCCCATGCCTTCCTCGCCAATGCGGTTGCGTTGCGGCACCCTCACATCGTCGAAATGGATGACGCCTGTGTCGCTGGCCATCATGCCGATCTTGCGAATTTTTTTGGCGCGGGTGATGCCCGGTGTGTTCATCGGGACGATGATCAGGCTTTTGTTTTTGTGCGCCGAACCCTCGCTGGTGTTGGCGAGCAAACACATCCAATCGGCTTGCAAACTGTTGGTGATCCACATCTTGCCGCCGTTGATGATGTAGTCGTCGCCGTCTTTGCGAGCCGTGGTTTTGATGGCTGACACATCAGAGCCGGCATGTGGCTCTGACACGCCGATGCATGCCACGGCTTTGCCGCTGATGGCGGGTGCCAGAAATTCTTCGCACAACGCGGCTGACCCAAACCGAGCCAACGCGGGTGTGGCCATGTCGGTTTGCACACCGATGGCCATGGGCAACGCGCCACAACCCATGTGACCCAAGGCCTCGGCCATGACCACGCTGTACGAATAGTCGAGCCCACTGCCACCGTAGGCTTCGGGTTTGGTCAGCCCCAAATAACCCAATGCACCCAGTTTGGCAAACACCTCGTGCGCGGGGAAGATTTCAGCGGCTTCCCATTCGTCCACATGCGGGTTGATTTCGTCATCGATGAAGCGCTTGAGGTTGCGCTTGAGCTCTTCGTGTTCATGGGTGAATTGCATGGGGACTCCGACAAAACTTTCAAGTGCGGGACACGCCGTATTGCATGGGGCGCAGCGTGCGTTGCTCGGCTTGCTTGCACAGCGACAGTGTGAGCGACAGCACCTGTCGGGTGTCGCGCGGGTCGATGACGGCATCGTCCAACAACAGACCCGAGGTGTAGAAAGCGCTCATTTGCCGCTCAAAGGTGTTGACGATGGTTTGTTTCAGCGCGTCGCGTTTCTGCGTGTCGAGCGCCGTGCCTTTGCGCGCAGCGGCTTCTTCCATGACGATGCCCATGGTGTCAGCGGCTTGTTGTGGTCCCATCACCGCCGTGCGCGCGTTGGGCCAACTGAACACAAACCTCGGACCAAATGCGCGGCCACACATGCCATAGTTGCCCGCGCCAAACGACGCACCGCAAACCACGGTGATTTGCGCGACACGCGCATTGGACAAGGCTTGTATTTGTTTGGAGCCGTGCTTGATCATGCCTGCATGCTCGGCCTCTTTTCCCACCATGAAGCCCGTGGTGTTGTGCAGCCAAACCAAGGGGACACCGGTTTGGTCACAGGTTTGAATGAAATGCGTGATCTTGTTGCTGCCCGCCGGGTCCAGCGGCCCGTTGTTGCTGATGATGCCCACGCGGTGGCCGCCAATCGATGCTTGAACGCAGACACTGGCTGGACCGAAATCGGGTTTGAACGCCAAAAAATGCGAGCCATCGACAAGGTGTTCGATCACACGCAACATGTCGACCGGGCGTTTGGGGTCGGCAGAGAAAAAGTCCAACAAACCGTCTGAAGGCAAAGTGGGCGCGGTGCCTTGTGGCCAAGGGTTGTGTGGGCTGGGTTGCCAACCCCAATGAGCCACCACTTGGCGCGCGATACCGAGGGCATGCGCGTCGTCTTCGGCCACATGTTCCACCAGACCGGACACGCTCGCGTGCATGTCGGTGCCACCCAAGGTTTCGTCGTCTGCGATTTCACCGGTGGCCGCTTTGAGCAACGGCGGGCCCGCCAAAAACGCACGGCCTCTGCCGCGCACCATGATCACCTGATCTGCCAAACCGGTCATGTACGCGCCACCTGCGGTGGATGAGCCATGCACCACTGACAGCACCGGAATGCCGGCCGCAGACAAACGCGCGAGGCCATGAAAATTGCCCCCGCCCAACACAAATTGTTCGACCTTGTATTTCAACAAATTGGCACCGGCCGATTCGACCAAATGCACAAAAGGCAATTTGTTTTGCAGTGCAATCGCTTGGGCGCGTTGGAATTTTTCGATGCCCAGCGCTTGCAACGCACCTGCATCAATGCCTGAATCGTCAGCGACCAACATCACCCAAGTGCCTGACACCATGCCAATGCCGACAATCGCCCCGCCGCCAGGCACCGATAACGCGGGGTCAGGTAAATCTTGCAACCAGCCTGCCAAGGTCGAGAGTTCCAACCAAGGGGTGCCGGGGTCAAGCAAGCGCGCAACCCGCTCGCGTGGCAGCAACTGTCCACGCTGGGTGAACAAGGGCTCGGCTTGTGCGCTTCGCTCGCGTGTACGCGCTTCAATTTGACGCAATTCAGCGATCAAACCCAATTGGTATTCTCGGGGCGAGAGCGACGCGCTCATGCAACATCCTTGTTCAACACCTGGGGTGTTTGGGCCAAATGAAAACCATTGAATGCCAGGTTGGTTTTGCCTGTGCCCACTTGCGGCCAAATCCGTTTGGCGTTTGGCGCGGCGCCGTCCACGCGCAAACAAGCGCCAGAGATGAACGCGGCTGCGGGAGACAACAAAAACACAATGGCCGCTGCCACTTCGCTTTCGGTACCGATGCGCTGCAACGGCACCAAGCGGTGCATGTTTTGAATCATGTCGGCCATCTCGGGCGGGTAGTTGTCCATGCCACTGGAAGCGATCCAACCGGGCGCGATGGCGTTGCAGCGCACCGGTCCCCATTCCAGCGCGGCGGTCTCGGTGAAATTGAGCATGCCAGCGCGCGCCGCGCCAGAGTGACCCATGCCGGGCATGCCCAGCCACATGTCGGCGATCACATTCACGATCGCGCCACCTTGCGCTTGCATCCATTGTGTGTAGCACTCGCGTGCCATCAAAAAACCGCCGGTGAGGTTGGTGCGCACCACCGCGTCCCAACCTTTGGCCTTGATGTGTGCCAGCGGCGAAGCGAATTGGCCACCCGCGTTGTTCACCAAACCATCGATGCGGCCATGGGTTTGCAAAATCTGTGTGATGGTGGGTTTGACCTGGTCTTCTTCGCGGATGTCACACACATGGGCAGAGGCCATGCCACCGACGTCCTGGATTTCTTGGGTCACGCGTTCGAGTTTGGCGGGGTTTCTGCCAACCAACGCCACACGCGCGCCCAACGCAGACAATTCGTGAGCGGTGCAGCGGCCAATGCCAGAACCGCCGCCGGTCACGACAACCACTTGCTCGTTGAACAGGCCAGCACGAAAAATAGATTGGTAGGTCATGCGACATTCATCGTAGTCGAGGAAAGCTGACAAGTTGTCAGTTTATTCAAGCAAGCACTTGCTTTGTCACTTTAGGCTGTTGATAATCAAGCGTCAATTCAGGGCTTACCCTTGAAGCCATCCACACACAGGAGAAATTCATGTCCCACGCCATGGTGTTTGATGCGGTTCGCACGCCGCGCGGAAAAGGCAAACGCGACGGCAGTTTGCATTCGGTCAAGCCTGTCGATTTGTTGGGCGGTTTGCTCAACCAGTTGCAAGCACGGCATGATTTTGACACTGCCGAAGTCGATGATGTGGTGATGGGTTGCGTCAGCCCTGTGGGCGAACAGGGTTCTGTGTTGCCCAAAACCGCGTTGCTCAAAGCGGGTTGGGATGTGCGCGTGTCCGGCGTGCAAATCAACCGTTTTTGTGCTTCAGGCTTGGAAGCGGTGAACCTTGCCGCACAAAAAGTTGCCAGTGGTTGGGAAGATTTGGTGATTGCCGGTGGGGTCGAAAGCATGTCGCGTGTGCCCATGGGTTCTGACGGTGGCGCTTGGGCGCAAGACCCGGCCACCAATGCTGCCACGGGGTTCACGCCGCAAGGCATCGGTGCTGATTTGATCGCCACCATGTCGGGTTGGGACCGCGAGGCGGTCGATCAATTTGCCTTGACCTCTCAACAACGTGCTGCCGCCGCGCAAGCTCAAGGCCTGTTCGATCGATCGGTGTTGCCGGTCTTGGACGACATCGGCATGCCGGTTTTAGAGCGGGACGAATTCATCAAACCGCGCACCACGTTGGAGGGATTGGCTTCGTTGAAAGCCAGTTTCGCCGAGTTGGGAAAAATGGGTTTTGACGCGGTCGCCCTGGCACGTTACCCGCAAGTGGAGCGCATCAACCATGTGCACACCGCAGGCAATTCATCTGGCATCGTCGATGGCGCAGCGGCCGTCATCATCGGCAGTGAAGCCAAAGGCAAAGCGCTCGGGCTGACACCACGAGGCCGCATCGTGGCCACGGCTTTGTCCGGTGCTGACCCGACCATCATGTTGACCGGTCCCATGCCTGCGGCGCGCAAAGTGTTGGCCAAAGCCGGTTTGACCATTGATGACATCGATTTGTTTGAAGTCAACGAAGCGTTTGCAGCCGTGCCCATGCGTTTCATGCACGAGTTGCATGTGCCGCATGAAAAAGTCAATGTGAATGGTGGCTCCATCGCTTTGGGACATCCCTTGGGGGCAACCGGTGCCATGTTGGTAGGCACCTTGTTGGATGAGTTAGAGCGTAGAAAGCTCAAACGCGGACTGATCACCTTGTGTGTCGGTGGTGGCATGGGCATTGCAACCATCATCGAGCGGGTGTGACCATGGCTTTTTCTACATTGCGTCTTGCATTGGCGGATGACGGCATCGCCCATGTGGTGTTTGATGAACCCGGTTCACCGGTCAACACCATGAAACCCGAATGGCATGCGGACATGCTGGCATTGGCGGATCAGTTGCACGCCGATCAAGAGCGCATCAAAGGGGTCATCTTCTCGTCCGCGAAAACCACGTTCTTTGCAGGCGCCGACCTCAAAGGCGTGCAACATTTGAAGCCAGAAGATTCAGCGGCAGCATTTGAATCGTTAGAGAAACTCAAGCGGGCGTTTCGTCGCATCGAAACCCTCGGCAAGCCCGTGGTGGCGTTGTTGGAGGGCGCTGCTTTGGGCGGTGGTTGGGAATTGGCGTTGGTCGCCCATGCACGGTTGGCATTGAACCAACCCCACATCAAATTTGGCTTGCCCGAGGTGTCACTGGGCTTGATTCCCGGCGCCACTGGCATCACCAAAATGACCCGATTGCTCGGCCTCATGGGTGCACAACCCTATTTGATGGAAGGCCGTTTGTTCTCGCCGCACAAGGCGCTTGAATTGGGTCTGGTGCAAGGTTTGGCATCGAACAGACATGAACTCGATGCCATGGCGATGGACTTCATCCACCAACATCCGCAAGCGGTTCAACCGTGGGATGTCAAAGGCTACAAAATGCCCGGCGGCAGCGTGAACAGCCCCGCTGTTGCATCTGGTCTGGCAGTCGCGCCCGCCATGTTGTTCAACAAGGCGCACGGTTTGTACCCGGCAGCGCAAGCCATTTTGGAAACCATGGTCGAAGGTGCGCAGGTGGACTATGACACCGCCACCCGCATCGAGTCGCGCAAACTCGCTCGCGTGATGGTGGGGCAAACCACCAAAAACATGGTCAATGCCTTTTTCTTCAACATGAACGCGATCAAGTCAGGCAAATCGCGACCGCCAGGGTTTGAACCATGGAAGCCTGTTCGTGTGGGCATCTTGGGCGCAGGCATGATGGGTGCGGGCATCGCCCATGCCAATGCCTCGCGCGGCATCGCCTGTGTGTTGAAAGATGTGAGTTTGGAAAAAGCCCAGCAGGGTCGCCACTACACGCAAAAGCTGACCGACAAGCTGGTGCAATCCAACCGCATGCAAGCCAGTGCACAACTCAAAACCATGGCATTGATTCAAGCCACGGACAACACCGAGGACTTGAAAGCCTGTGACTTGATCATTGAGGCTGTGTTTGAAAACCGGGGGTTGAAAGCGCAAGTCACGCAAGAAGCTGAACCCATGTTGGCGTCCGATGGCATATTTGCGTCCAACACATCTACCTTGCCAATCACTGGCTTGGCCTCGGCCAGTGCCCGGCCTGAAAAGTTTGTGGGTCTGCATTTTTTTTCGCCGGTCGACAAGATGAAATTGGTCGAGATCATCAAAGGCAAATTGACCAGCGATGAAACACTGGCGCGTGCCTACGACTACGTGTTGGCGATTGGCAAAACGCCGATCGTCGTGAATGATTCGCGCGGGTTCTTCACCAGTCGCGTGTTTGGCACTTTCGTGATGGAAGGTGCGGCTTTGTTGGCCGAAGGTGTGCCGGCCCCTTTGATCGAGCATGCCGCTGTCATGGCAGGCATGCCTGTTGGGCCGTTGGAGGTGTTGGACGCCACCGCTTTGTCTTTGTCGGTGCATGTGTTGGACCAGACGCGGCATGATTTCTCCGCAGAAGGTCGCAGTTATGCAGCCACGACCGGTGAGTTGTTGGTCGAGCGCATGGTCAAAGAATTTGGCCGACATGGCCGCGCGGCAGGCGCAGGTTTTTACGATTACCCAGCCGACGGGCCCAAACGCTTGTGGGCCGGTCTGAAGTCGCACTTTGAAAAACCGTTCGCAGGTGACCCTTTGGCAGCGCAAGAAGCGATCAAGCAGCGGTTGCTGTACCGTCAAGCGATTGAGACCGCGCGCTGTTTGCAAGAAGGTGTGCTGATGTCCAGCCACGATGCCAACATTGGTTCGATTTTCGGCATTGGTTTTCCCGCGTGGACAGGTGGTGCGTTGCAGTTCGTGTATTCCGAGGGGCTGGACCGTTTCATTGCCAACAGCAAATGGTTGGCGACGCAACATGGTGATGGGTTTGTGTTGTCTGAGGCGGTGGTGAAGACGTTGCGGGGTTATCAGTCAGCGGGTTGAGGCATGGTTGAGGCATGCTTGAGGGGTTCGCGACATGGCGGCTCGGTCGCCGCTCACTGCAGCAAAGCTGCAATGCTCGCGTCGGCCCGACCGCCATGTCGCCATCCACGCAAGCTTTTTTTCAAGCAAGTTGCCATGTTCGCGATGGCCCGACCGCCATGGCACCATCATCACCAAAACTGACAAACATCAAACCAGCGTCCTTTGCGCTTCACTCTAATGCTTGATAAACCAACTGCTTGACCATGCGTCGGTAATACTGACGTTGCGGCCCAGGGGTTTGCGCCATCAACAAACCGATCAACTGCTCTTTGGGGTCGATCCAAAAAAACGTGCCGCCAGCGCCCGCCCATGCATAGTCGCCTTCAGAGCCAGGCACACTCGCCATGCCTTGACCTTGCCTGACCATGAACCCCAAGCCGAAGGTATAGCCTTGCACGCCCATCAACAACTCACCGGGTTGCAAGGGTGTGGCGACTTTGGGTCCCAAGTGGTCAGAGGTCATCAATGCCACCGTGGTACGGCTCAAATAACGTTTGCCGTCGAGCGTGCCGCCGTTGAGCAGCATCTGACAAAAGCGCACATAGTCATCGGCGGTGGTGGCCAAACCTGCGCCACCCGACTCGTTACCTTGCGCTTGGGTCAGGTCGAGCATGGGGGGAAACGGTTTTTGTGTCAGCGGATCTCTGTTCAGCGGTTCGGCGATCCGGTGCACTTTGTTGGCGGGCACGACAAACGAGGTGTCTTTCATGCCCAATGGTTTGATGAGGCGCTCTTCGAGCATCACGCCCAGCGGTTTTTTGCCCACCACTTCCAACACGCGCCCCAGCATGTCGGTGGACAAGCTGTATTCCCAGGTACTGCCGGGTTGCCATTGAAGTGGTGCTTTGGCGAAGGCTTCGATTTGTTGGGCCGGGCTGAGGGTGATCCATTTCGCGCCGATGTCATTGGAGAACAAGCCCGCATCGGTGTACGCCTGTTTCATGGCGGGTGAGCGTGTGAATTCGGCGTAGGTCAGACCCGAGGTGTGTCGCAACAAATCATGCACCGTGGTGCCGCGCAGCGCAGGCACGCTGGGGCTGTTCGGATTCAAAGGGTCGGCCAACACGGTTTGCTTGGCGAGTGCCGGCAAGAACTTGGCCACGGGGTCGGCCAATTGCAATCGGCCTTCTTCCACCATCATCATCGCAAGCACAGACACCATCGGTTTGGTCATGGAATAAGCGCGAAAAATCGCATCGTGCTTCACACCAATGTCGTCGCTGAACACCACTGCACCTTTGCGAATCACCATCACCACGGCGCCGGGCATTTGTTGGTTGTCAATTTCTTTTTGGATGACAGGACGGATGCGCTGGAGTCGTTCGGCGGACAAACCCATGGCAGCAGGTGATGCGGTGGGCAAATCTGCCCAGGCCGTGGTCAAGTTGGCGAGGGTGAGCAATGCAGCAGCGAGCGCGTGGCGGCGAGAAATACAACGGGTCATGATGAAACCTTAAAGTGAAGTCAGCGTGGTTGAACCGCTTGGCGCAATACAGCCGCGTAGCCGGGTGAGATTTCCATGTGTGAGGCCAGTCCGCGTGCCACCAACAACCGGTGGGCGGCGGGCAACTTCCAGCACGGCACAAACGCATACAAATGGTGTTCGAGGTGGTAATTCACCCAATAGGGCGCCACAAACAAACGCTCCCATGCGTTCGCTAGCGTGGTGCGCGTGTTGCGCAACCGGTCGTTTCTGTCACCGGTCACAGCATGCTCTGCGATATTGCGAACGCGGCTAAAGAGTTGAAACCATGTGAGCAAAGGCAGAGCCCACATCCAGACATACAACATGGGTTGGTCCAGCCCCCACAACAGGGCGAACAGACAGAGATTGGACACAACAAAGGCGCGTTCGTGTTGCATCAAGCGTGCGATGCGTTGCCAGACGGAACCTTCTTTTCCCATGCCTGCGCGACATTGAGCGATGCGTTGTTTGATGCCGGTTTGGCCACTCAGGTCACGCCAGATTTTGCGTCTGAGTCCAGCCGAGGTGATGGGAAAGGGCGCAGACAGCACCAGATCGGGGTCATCGTCTTGTTGGGTGTGGCGATGGTGTGTCAAGTGATAGGGTCGGTAGTCGTACAGGTGCGAACCCACCGCGCCGCCTGCCAACCAATGCCCGACAGCGTCGTTCCATGCAGAGTGGCGCATCAGCACCCGGTGTGCGGCATCGTGCATCAAAATACTCAAGCCCAATTGCCGACCGCCAATCAACGCACTGCACACCACCCATGTCAGTGGATTCGTCCAAGTGGCAAACACCCACATGCACAAACCCACCATCACCCAAGCGTGCAACACCAACAGCAAACCCACCGCGTTGGAGCGTTCGCGCAAGCCTTGGTCTTCGTGTGCGCTCAGCGTGCAATCTTCACGGCGCTCAATGTCTTGTTCAATCACCGAATCAGTCAGGGATGGCGTGGTGTGCATGGGTGCGACAGAGGCGGTCAAAAGCCCGTGCTGATTTGGCCCATGCGCTGGGCAATGGCCTGAAACTGCGTCACGGTTTCTTCGATGATGGCTTGCACTGTTTTCACCTCGTGTATCAAACCTGCGGATTGCCCGGCCAGTGCGGGCGCGGCATTCATGTCACCCCCGAAATATACCTGTTGAATGCCTGCAAACGCCGTGGGCTCCATCAGGCCTGCTTCATGTATTTTGGCGGTGAAATCCGCTTTCAATGCACGGATGCATGGTGACGATTTGGTGTTGAGCATGTAGGTGCCTGTCGCTGCCGCCTGCACGATGGCTTGCTTGTAATTGGGGTGTACCGGGCTCTCCACACTGGCGACAAAGCGTGTGCCCATTTGCACGGCTTCTGCACCGAGCGCAAACGCGGCGGCCATGCCGCGCCCATCGACGATGCCACCCGCAGCCACCATGGGAATGTCTGTTTTTTCTCGAATGGCTTGAAGCAAGACCAGTGTGCTGACTTCTTCTGGGTTTTTAAAACCACCGCCTTCCGCGCCTTCCACCACCAAACCGTCCACGCCTGCGTCAACGCATTTAAGAGCTGCGTCCAATGTGGGAACCGCGTGATACACCGTGATGCCTGCTGCTTTGAGCGGCGCCATGAATTTGGCCGGACTGCCAGCCGAGGTCGTGACAAAACGGATGCCGCTGTCGCACACATACCGCAGCATGGCTTCGTCTTTCAAAAACCGGATCGGCAAATTCACGCCAAACGGCAAGCCGCTGTCCAGCATGGTTTGAATCTCGCGTTGGCAATTGGCGGTTTCGCCAGACGAGGTTTCGATGATGCCCAGTCCCCCGGCGCGCGACACAGCCGAAGCGAGCGGGCTTCGTGCAATCCAGCCCATGGGCGCTTGGATGATGGGGAAGCGTGCCCCGGTGTGAGCCAGTACGCGGTTCATGGATGTGCCCCTGCAGCGCTGTCCGCGTGTTCGACACGGCCATCGGCATGTTTGGCAAAACGCCCAGCGTCTCGCGGATGGACCGGGTCGCTGGCAGCCCAAGGCCAACCACCAAATTCGGTACGCCTGTAGTCGGCGAACGCCTGATGGATTTCAGCTTGTGTGTTCATGACAAATGGACCGTACTGGGCCACGGGTTCGCCAATCGGTCTGGCTTGCAACATCAACCATTCACTGTCTTGGTCGCCGTTGACCAATGCCACATCGGCTTGGGTGTTGACTTGCGCCACATGCCTGTTGGCTAGGGGGTGTCCATCCAAGGTGAGGCCGTTGCCTGAAAACACATACAACTGTCGGCGTGTTTGCGCGTGTTTGGCGCGAGGCAGTGTCCACTGCGCACCTGCTTGCATGCGCACTGTGAAGATGGCGAGGTCAGCGTCCGCATGGCTTGCCCACGAATCGGGCGGGGGCGGCAGACCGCGCGCGTTTTCAAGTTCACCAGCAACCACCACGACATCGGTATGGCGTCCTTGTGCATCGACATGGTGAACCTTTTGGATCTGCTCGTTCCACAGCATGGTGAAGTGGGGTTCGGCCATTTTTTTGCTGGCAGGCAAATTCAGCCAAATTTGGAACAACTCGCAAGGGTTGGGCGCGTCAGTAAGGCGCAGCGGAAACATTTCGCAGTGAACGATGCCTTTGCCAGCGGTCAGCCATTGCACATCGCCGGGACCAAAGCGCGCGGTTGCGCCCAGTGAGTCAGAGTGGTCGATGTGGCCTTGCCGAACGATGGTGACCGTTTCAAAGCCACGGTGCGGGTGCGACGGAAAGCCCGGAATCGTTTGGCCGTGGTACATGCTCCATCCGTCTTTGTTGGAGAAATCGCTACCGATTTGCCGGCCATGCAATGGCACGGTCGGCCCCATCTGCGCGTTGCCCTTGGGGTAGTGGTCAACATGGTGCACACAAAACAAAAAAGGATCGATCGTCTGCCAAGGAAAAGACAGCGGCGCGACTTCAAGCAGAGGGGCGTTTTTCATGGTGCCCCGAGGTTATCAGACCTTGATACGTTGCATTAAATATACAAAATCAACAAAATTGTAAAAATATTTAACTAAATAAATAAAATAATCTACACAAAACAGTTAATAATATACCGGTATCTGAATAAATTTAAATCATAAATGTTCAATTCCAAGCAACAAGGGGGGTCCATTGGAAGACGTAGAAAAAAACCAAGATGAATGGTGGCGTTTGGTCATCAGCCTGGCTGAATTGCACCAGTGGGAATTGGAAAACCACCCTTTGCTGGAAACACTGACCGGCAGGCACTTGTATTACAGACTGGCCCAGGAGTCGGTCAAAAACGAGCATGTGTTGACCCGCGCGCTGAAAGATGTCTTTGGCGGCATGCATTTCACCGAGAAAGCATTGCGCACACGCATGCGCCAAATGGAGCGAGAGGGTTTGATCAAAGCCGTGCCGCGACCCGATGACGCCCGCTCAAAGCAGTTGATCCCCACCGAAAAATTCAACGCGTTGATGTACCAACATGCCGAACAGGTCAAAAAAATTTTCGACAAACATTTTTTGTTGATCGAAAAATAACGGCTTAGCCCTTCGACACCAACGTATTCAAGGGTCTTCACATGGAAGAAAAGTTTCACAGCATTGAAGCATGACAAACCGTGTTTTTCCATTCCTCATGGCCGCGGTGACGATGTCGTCTGGCGTATTGCCATTCATCGGTTGGCATGCGCAAACCCTTGCGGCCGAGCCACAGGCGCAGATCACCCGCCACATACAGGTCAAGACCAGCACTCTGCCGCAAGCGGATGTCTCGGATGGTCCAAGGTCAGTGACCCACGCATTCACCTTGGTCCAAGTGCTAGACGCCGTGGCCGCCTTCTATCCGTCATTGGTGGCAGCGCGCACAGAGGCCAGAGCCTCGGCGCAAGACGTTCAGGCCGCTGAGCGTTTGCGCTGGCCCAGCGTGTCGGCCACGGTCGAATCTGACACAGGCAATTTGCGCTCCTTGCCCAACCGCGCAGTGCAAGTCGATCAAACCCTGTGGGACGCCGGACGCAATACATCGCGCATCAACGAAGCCAAGGTATTGGCAGACATCAGTTTGACCAAGGTGCATTTGCAGCAACAGGAGGTGTTTTTGCAAGTGACCAGTGCATGGCAGAACATGGTGTCTGCCAAAGAGCGATTGGCGGTTTCTGACAGCACCTTGGAGCGATTGAAAACCTACCAAGCGCAAATGCTTCGGCGCGTGCAGGCCGAGGCGTCGCCAGTGATTGATTTGGAGTTGGTCAACTCCCGGATCTTGCAAACCGAGGTAGAGGCCACGGCGGCGAGGACGACTTTGCAAACGTCGGTATCGCGCTTGGAACAATTTTCTGGGTTGGAAAACTTGCGAAGATTGACAGCCGAAGCGGTGTATCCCGTCAGTTTGTCAGACACCGCTTCATTCAATCAGCAGTTGGCACAAACCGATTGGGTTCAAGTGGTGTCAGACCATCCGCAAGTGGCCAAGGCACGGCAGGAAGTCCATCAAGCAAAGCACCGCTTGGGCACCAAACAAGCCGAGGCGTTTCCGCAATTGTTTGCGCGGGTGTACAAGCCGCTCAACCGTTTGCCCAATAACCCGGATACCTCAACCACGGCATTCATCGGCTTGCGCTACACGCCCGGGGCGGGGTTTGCCAATGTGGTCGAAGCGCAGGCGATCAACACCCGCGTTCTCAGTACCGAGCAGGCCGTCGAAGCGGTGATGCGTGAAACTTTGCAGACCTTGCAAAACGAACAAGAAGAATTCACCAATGCGCGCAGTCGCTTGGGGTCATTGGAAAAGTCAGTGGCAGGCTCCGAAAAAGTGTTGGAGTCTTACCAGCGGCAGTTTCAAGCCGGACGCAAGTCTTGGCTTGACTTGTTGAACGCGGTGCGCGAGTTGGCGCAAAACCAATATGCATTGGCAGACGCCAGAGCCAGCATGGTGGCTGCCATGTACCGACTGCAAATTCGATCTGGACAGGACGTGCAATGAACACACCCTCAAACCCTTCCATGAACCCCCATCCCTCCCAAGCACAGTTCATATGGGCCATGCAACGGCTTGCCCAAATGCAAGGCGGCAGCCTTGACACGCTCAACTTGACATCGGCCAGTGCGGCATTGTCGGCAGAAAAAAAGCCACTCAGCGCATTGGCTGAGGTATGCGTGCAATTGGCCATACCCAAACCCAAATGGCTCAAGTTTCCAGACCGCTTGCATTTGCCTTTGCTGTGCCATTTGGATGACTTGGGATGGGCATTGGTGATTGACCGCACACCCCAAGGCCCATGGGTGGTGAGTACGCCCCAAGGCAGCAAGCACATGACCGATGCGCAGTTGGCTGGCAAGACCGCGTTGCTTCGGATTGCCGAGCCCGTGAAGTTGGGTTTTGGGCTGTCATTTTTGGGCGCCAAAACACCCGAAGACAGTTTCATCTCCCGTGTCTACCAAGGGTTGAGGCAGCACAGTCTGGCATTGACAGAGGCTTGTCTTGCCTCCGCTTTCATCGGTGCTTTGTCACTTGCCACCTCGCTGTTTTCGATGCAGGTGTATGACCGTGTGATCCCGGTGCGCAGTGAATACACGCTGATCATTTTGGGTGTGGGCGTGCTGATGGCGATATTGATCGAGTTGGGCATGAAGTTTGCCCGAGCCCGATTGATGGACCACATCATCGTGGGCTTGGACCAGCGCTTGTCGCGTGACATTTTTCAGCGCTTGCTGCAACTTCGCGTGGACCAAATGCCTGCATCCGTTGGCAGCCTGTCGGCACAGATGCGCGGGTATGAGCAAGTGCGAAGTTTTTATACAGCAACCACTTTGTTCACGTTGATCGATTTGCCATTGGCTTTGCTGTTTGTGTTGATCATTGCGGCCATCGCCAGCCCGTGGTTGTCCTTGGTGCCATTGGTGTTTGCCGTCATCGCCTTGTTATCTGGGGTCTCTGTTCGCCAACAAATCATGATCCAAGCACGCGAAGGTGCGGCCATGTCCAACATGAAAACCGGGTTGCTGGTGGAAGCGGTTGAGGGGATTGAGACCATCAAAGCCGGGTCGGGTGGGTGGAAGTTTTTATCACGTTGGATCAATGTCAACCACATGACGATTCAAAACGATTTGAAAATCCGAAACGCCACGGAGAGTGTGGGATACGTGTCTGCCAGTGTGCAGCAAATCAGCTATGCCTTGTTGGTCGCTATCGGGGCATTGCTGGTGATGGAAGGGCAAATGACCATGGGTGCGTTGATCGCCAGCTCCATTCTGAGTGGGCGCATTTTGGCGCCTGTCATGGCATTGCCTGGCTTGATGGTGCAGCACGCGCACGCCCAAGCGGCGCTGCAAGGCATTGAGCGTGTCTACCAACTCAAAACCGACCACCACGGCACCCAATCGCCGCTGGCGCCGACTCACATAGAAGGTCATTTCCGCTTGGAAGATGTGAAGTTTTCATATGGGGACAACCCGCCTGCTTTGCAGTTGGCAAAGTGGGAAATCAAGCCGTCGGAACGCATCGCTGTGCTGGGGGCGATTGGGACAGGCAAGTCCACCTTGCTGAGGTTGCTCAGTGGCATGTACACACCGCAAGCCGGCAAGGTGTTGTTGGACCATTTGGATTTGTCACACATCCATCGCCAAGTGATCAGCCAACACATTGGATATTTGCAACAAGACCATCGCTTGTTTCAAGGTAGCTTGCGTGAAAACTTGCTGATCGGTTTGCCTGACCCTGGCGATGAAGCGATTTTGCAGGCCATGAAACAAACCGGCATGGACCGTTTTGTTGCCACTCACCCACGTGGGCTGGAGCGTCAAATTGCTGAAGGCGGCAAGGGCTTGAGTGGCGGCCAAAAACAATTGGTGGCATTCACGCGCTTGGTGTTGTGCGACCCGACGGTTTGGTTGTTGGATGAACCCACGGCCAGCATGGACGATGAGCAAGAACGCCGCTGCCTGAGTGTGCTGGCCCAACGCGCCCAGCAAGGCAAAACGTTGGTGATCGTGACGCACAAACCCAGCGTCTTGCCTTTGGTCAATCGCATTGTGGTGATGTCAGGCAACGGCGTGGTGATGGACGGTGCGCGTGACCAAGTGCTGCAAGAGTTACAAGCCCGACATGCCAAAGCCACTGCCGAAGTTTCTCCACCATCTTCACTCGTGCCCGCGTTATGAATGATTCACACACAAGCTCCGCTGGCGATCTGTTCCATGCTGCGCCAGCCTCGCGCACATCCAGATTCAGTTTGTGGGTGTTCATGGTTGGTTTGGTGGCTTTGGTGGCCTGGGCGTATGTTGGGCGCATTGACCAAGTCACGCGCGCACCTGCGCAAATCATTGCCGAAGGCCGCACGCAGTTGATCCAGTCGTCAGACGGTGGGGTGTTGACGCAGGTACATGTCAAAGAAGGTGACACGGTCAAGGCTGGACAACTGTTGGCGACATTGCAAAAAGAACGCGCAGCGGCGGCGGTGTCTGACAGCAATGCCAAAGTGGCTGCGTTGCGAATCACGCTGGCACGGCTGCAAGCGGAGGTCTACAACACACCTTTGAAATTTGACAGCAGCTTGTTGGCTTATCCCGATTACATACGCAACCAAACCGATTTGTACAACAAGCGTCAAACCGCGTTCAAAGACGATATCGGCGCCTTGGAAAATATTTTGAAGCTGGCCGAAGACGAATTGCGAATCAACAGCCAACTCGAAGCCTCGGGTGATGTCAGCCGAGCTGAGCTTCTTCGCTTGCAGCGCAGCGTGGCCGACATCAAGGCGCAACTGGCCAACCGGCGAAACAAATATTTCCAAGACGCGCAGGCTGAAATGACCAAGGCGCAAGAGGACTTGAGCAGCCAAACCGAGCAACTCAAAGACCGCAGTCAGGTGTTGGAGCACACCGAATTGACCGCACCGATGGATGCCGTGGTGAACAACATCCGCATCAACACATTGGGCGGTGTGGTGCGCTCGGGCGAGGTGGTGATGGAGTTGATGCCGGCAGGTGATAACTTGATCGTCGAAGCCAAAATTTCACCTGTGGACATCGCGTTTGTGGCGATCGGACAATTCACCACCATCAAACTCGACGCCTATGACTCCGCCATACACGGCTCGATGCGTGGCGAAGTCAGTTACATCAGCCCGGATGTGCTGGTGGAAGAAACCAAGCAAGGCACGGTCAGTCACTTTCGTGTGCGCGTGAAAGTGACAGGCAAAGAGTTCAAAGGACCCAAGGCAGATGCGATCCGATTACGCGCGGGTTTGACGGCCACGGTGGAAATCAAAGCGCAGGACCGCACGGTGCTGAGTTACCTGACCAAACCCATCACCAAAACCCTCAGCCAGTCCATGGGAGAACGCTGAGAGCGTCACAGCCTGACTTAGCGTTGCATCACGGGGGGTGGTGGTCGATTCGGTTGCCGCTCAGGCGCCGGGCGTGCTGGCGCAGGGGTCTGTACCCGGTTAACAGGGTTGTCCAAAGATGCCTGGCGATTGGTGTTGATGCCAGCCAATTGCTGCGGCGTGAGCAACGTGACCAATTGGTTCAACTGTGAAGGTGTGAATTGCGCGACTTGTTCTGGCGTGAAAGATTGCAACTGCTTGTTGCTCATGGACCAGAGCAAGCGAGGCTGAATCGCGGTCAATTGCAGCGGCGTGAGCGATTGCAATTGGTTGCCAGACAAGCCCTCTAGCTGCGCTGGACTGATATTGCCCACTTGAATGATGGTCAGTGACTGAATTTGCGGGGTGTCCATGGCGGCAATCGCTTGCGGCGAAACCGCTGCCCATTGGTTCAGGCTGAGGGCTTGCAACAACGCAGGCGATATGTTGCTGAAAAATCCCGGGGTCATTGCGTTGACTTGGATGGGCGTCAAGCTGCGAATCTGGTCAGGCGAAAAGCTCGCAAGTTGGGTCGGTGTGAACGCTGCAATTTGAATTTCAGTCAATGCTTGCAACGGTGCAGGCTTCAAGCTGCTCAGTTGCGCTGGCGTGAGCGCAGCCAATTGCACACCCGACAACGATTGCAATTGTTCTGCAAGCAAGGCGTTGATCAGCTTCGGGTTGACCAATGACAGTTGTGTAGGTTGCAATTGCTTGACTTGCTCCGGTGTCAGCGCTTTCCATTGCGATTCACTCAATTGATTGAGCTGTGCGGGTGAGAGAGACGCCACTTGCGAAGCGTTGAGTTTTTGCAGTTGTGTCGCGTTCCAGGCAGCCAGTTGTTGCGGATTGAGCGCTTGCAATTGCAGTGGCGAAAGCGCGGTCAATTGCTCTTTGTCCAGGGCGTTGGCTTGCGTGGCATTGAGCAAGCGCAATTGCTCGGGCGTCAATTTGGCCAGCACGGTGGTGGGGATGGCCTGCACTTGTGCAGGGGTCAATACTTGCCATTGCGAAGGGGTCATGACACTCAGTTGATTCGGGCTCAGGTTTTTCAATACCGCCGGGTCAAGCGATTTCCACACCTCGGGTGAAATGGCATTCAACTGCTCTGTGTTGAGCAACTGCCATTGGGTCGCTGACAGGCTGCTGAGTTGTGTGTTGTTCAAGCCGCTGATTTGTTGTGTTGTGAGCAAACGCAACTGCGCGGGAAGCAGCAAAGTGATTCTTTGTGGTGTGAATTGATCGACGGCCAATTGCTGAAAATCTTTGTCGATCACCAAATCAGCCGCAGATTTGGGTTTGGCCAACAACAACGGGTTGGTGAACGCCTGCAATTGGTTGGGTTGCAATTCGTTCAATTGCTCGGGCAACAAAATTTGTTGTTGCCTGGCGGAGAAAGCGGCCAATTGGGCAGGTTGCAATTGCGCCAATTGGTTGGCTGACAATGCATTCAACTGTGCCGCTGACAGCCAACTCCATTGCTGTGGCTGCAGTGCTTTGAGTTGCGCCGGTTGCAGGCTGCGGATGTGTTCCGGTGTCCATTCGCGCCATTGCTGTTTGTTGAGTTGCACCAGCAACTCTGGG
The DNA here is from genome assembly GCA_947458415.1 of Comamonadaceae bacterium. Lineage (GTDB taxonomy): Bacteria > Pseudomonadota > Gammaproteobacteria > Burkholderiales > Burkholderiaceae_C > Limnohabitans. The sequence goes on from CANGZG010000012.1 coordinate 22,083, forward strand.
GCCATGGCAACGATTTGTGTCGGCGTGAACGATTGAACTTGCAGGGGGGTGAGTTTGACCGCGTCTGACGCTTGCAACAGGCGAATTTGCGCAGGCGTCAGAGCTTGTAACTGCTCTGGTGTCAAAGATTTCAATACCGTGCGAAGGGTCACATCGTTCAATGTGGCAATTTGCGTTGGCAACAACAAGCGTTGCTGATCAATGCTTAATTTTTGCAGTGGTGTTTGCGGCAAGGCTTGAAGCTGGATACTGTTCAACGCTTGCAATTGTTCTTTGCTGAACTCGGGCAACTGGGCCTTGAGCAAATACTGAATTTGCTCTGGGGTCAAACCTGCCAATTGCTGGGCAGACATGCAGTCGGCTTTTTTCTTGACCAAGTCCTTGAAGACGCTCAAAGGCAAATCGGCCATTTGTGAAGGCTTGAGCGACTTGAGTTGGTTGCAGGTCAAGCAGCCCAGTTGGTTTTTGTTCAATGCCAAAAACACATCGGTGGACAGGTTGACCAATTGCGTGGAGGTCAGCGACTGCAATTGGGTGTCGCGCATTTTTGCGAATGCAGTGGCGGGTGCCGCGCGAAGCTGTACCGGTGTCAACGACGCAATTTGGTTTTCGGTCAGGCTTGACCATTGCGACGGTGACAGTGCAGACAACTGGCTGTCGCTGAACCCACGCAGTTGTTCGGTTGACAACGCGCTGAGTTGATTGGCCGACAGCACTTGCAGTTGGCTGCTGCTCAGGTTGGCCAGTTGGTTTGATGTCAGACTTTTGAGTTGTGTTTGGCTGACCGCCACCATTTTTTCAGGTGGCAAAGAGGCGATTTGACCCGGATTCAGATGCTGTACACCTTTGATGTCGGCCAAGCTGAGTTGGTTGCGGATGGTGGATTCAAAATTACCGTACTGGTCAGGCTTGAGACTGTTGCTTTGCGTGCTTTGAAAACTGATCACATCGGCACTGCGTTTGTCTGCCAGGGCGGTGCCAGTGGTTTTGGCTTCAGTGCTCAATGATTTGTTCAGTGGCAATGTGGCCAAGGCTTGCAACTGGGCATCGGTCATGGCCGAGAACTGCGAGTTGGACAGTGCCAGCAATTGTTGGCTGGACAAGTTTTGCAATTGCGAAGACGTCAACCCTTGGATTTGTGTGGCAGACAAGTTGGCAATCTGTGAGGCGCTCAGCTGCGCAATTTGTGATAGCCCCATCGAGCCAATTTGAGACGCGCTCAAGCCGCTGAGTTGTGTGGTGCTGAGCGACTGCACATAGCTGGTCGGCAAGCCTGCAATTTGTGCGTTGGTCAAGTTGCCGATTTGCGTCGCAGACAAATTGCTGAAATTGGCCAAGGGAATGGCATTGAGCTGGGTGGTGCTCATGCTTTGCAATTGGCTCGCCGTGAGTTGTTGCAATTGGGCAGGCGTGAATTGGGCGATGGAAGCCGCGGTGATCACGGGCATTTGGGCGCTGGTGATCGTCAATGGCGAGGCGCTGACGTCCGGATAGTTGACCGCATAGTTTTTGGTGGCGGTGGTGGTGCCTGCGAAGGTGTAATTGCTGGCATCTGCACCGCTCAGCGTGCTGGCCGCCGTTTGGGTGTAGGTGTCAATCACCGGATAACCATTGAGCGTGCCAGAGGTATTGACGTTCACAGTGCCACTGACCTGGTCGTTTGTGATTTTGTTGGACAAAGTCAACGTGCCGGGAACCAGTGCATTGCTGTAGTAAGAGGAACCTGCACCGATGATGCCTGTCAATGCCAAGGCAGAGACGGTGTAGTTGCCGGTGGTGCCTGCGAAGGTGTAGTTGGCGGCATCTGCACCGCTCAACGTGCCGCTGACCGATTGAATGCCTGTGTAGGTGCCTGCTTTGAGGTTGCCGCTGGTGCTGGTGTTGCCCGTGGTGTTGATGGTTGGTGTGGCTGCGGTGACGATGTCACCAGAGACTTTGTTGCTGAAGGTGACGGCGCCGGGTACCAACGAAGAGCCATAGACAGACGATCCCGCGCCCAATACACCAGCAAGAGACAAGGTCGTCACGGTGTAATCACCAACGGTTCCAC
>CANGZG010000013.1 GCA_947458415.1 Comamonadaceae bacterium
GCAAACACGCCGTCACGAATGAAGCACACATCGCCAATCTTGACTTCTTCGCCCGCGAGTTTTTTCTTGGAAGAGGTTTCGATGATGGTGGGACACGCCTTGCCACCGAACAGCAAACTGGTGGTGTCGCTCTTGGGGTCGCAACCAATGAGCAGCACTTTTTTGCCTTGTTGCGCCATCATGTAACTGAGGTTGGCCAGCGTGAAGCTTTTGCCAATGCCGCCTTTGCCATAAATGGCAATGACTTGGGTTTCTTTGGTGACTTCACCGCTGTGCACCGGGTCAGGCTCTTGGAAAGCCTCTTGGCGCAGGCGATCGACAAATTGAACAGGCTTTTCGTTGCTTTGTGGGTCGCTCATCGGTCTCTCCATTTACCAACCGTCGATGAAAATTCATCCGTCTAGATTGTATTTTTGGGTTTACATGGGCTTGTGTCAACCCAAATTGACGTTTTATCCGTCATGCTAGGGTAATTACTTACCTTTTTTGCCCCAACAGCATCCGGGTGTGCAGCGGCATCGGATTGGCAATCGGTTCGACCGACTCAAACCCGGCTTCCAGCATGAGGCCACGCAATTCAGCCGGGGTGCGCAGCCTGCCGCTGCCCATGGCCAGCAAATAAAAGTGGAAATAGGCGTCCCCCACCGGCGCCTCACCGGCCGGCTGGGCCATTGGTTCGGCCAGCAGCAAACGCCCGCCGCTGGGCAGGGTCTGGTAAATCTTCAACAGCAAAGCCTTGACAACCGCGTCCGGGTGGTCGTGCGCCACCCGCACCAAGGTGACCAGGTCTGCGCCCGAGGGCAAGGCGTTGCTGATGAAACTGCCGCCATGCACGGTGACCCGTTCTGACACCCCCGCTTGCAGCATGCGCTCAGCGGCCAAGGCCGCCACAGGAGGCAAATCCATGAGATGCAAATGCAAACGGGGCACGTGCTGCGCCAACGCCAGCACCCAGCCCCCTTTGCCGCCGCCAATGTCCAGCACTTGTTGGTGCCCTGAAAAATCGTAGGCGGCGAGCAATTCCTCGATGACGAAGCGTTGCGAAGCCGACATCAGTTCCGAGTAGCGTGCGACCTTCTCTGCCTCCCAGCCATGCGGGTTGTCGCCATTCATGTAAGGCCAATAAGCTTGCATGTGTGGTTGGATTTCATCGCGCAACAAAGCCAAAGGGTCGCGCATGTCGTCGAACAACACGGCGTTGTGCTCGATCATCAAGCGCAAGCCTGGGTCAGCGGCAACCGGCGCGCCCAAGGCGCCCAAACCATAGCTGTCGGCACCGCGCTGTTCAATCAAGCGCAAAGCAATGGCTGATTGCAATAAGCGCTGCATGGCTGCCGTGGACATGCGGCAATGTTGCGCGAGCTGCGACAACGAGCGCGGTTGCTCACGCAGCCACTCGAACACTTGCAAACGCACACAGGCCAACAACACTTGCGAGTGCACAAACCCGGCCATCACTTGGAACAATTGCGCGGCACGGCGGCGGGTGATCCAACGGGTCAACGGGTTGCTGATGGCCCAGCGGTAAAACCTGGGTGACGTCATCCACCGGTCTGTGCGCTGGTCCCATTGCTGACGCCAACCGGGGCGCTCTGGGTTGCCAGAGGCCTGTGTTTTGGCCAGGTCAAGGCTTTTCATCGCAAGCCAGGGTCAGGCGCTGACCCGCCCAGGTGCGCTGACCTTTTGGCGAGAAATCAATTCACAGGCGTCGGGCGGCACCAAGCGCTCGGATTCACTCAACACCAATTGCCGCATGGCGGCGCGGCTTTCGCATGCGGGAACCGAGTCCACGGCGGTTTGCATCAGTGCATTGAAATAGTCCAAGGCACCGACCAAGCCCAAATCGGCGGCGGCGCTCGGGCGGCCGTGGTGGGCATCTTGACCAGCGGGTTTGCCGAGTTGATCGGCTTGCATCATCACGTCCCGAATGTCGTCAGCCACTTGGTAGGCCTCGCCCAAGGTTTCACCCAGTTTGCGCCATGGCGCAGGATCCACACCGGCGGCCAATGCGCCTGCGCAGGTGGCAGCCACAAACAAAGCCCCGGTTTTGGCGCGCTGGTATTGACCGAGTTCCACACGGGATTCGCATTCCCACGCTTGGCCAGCCACGATGCCATCGGGTGCGCCCACGCCATCGCTGATGACGCTGAGCAATTGCACGGTTCGCATGGGGTGCAGGCGACCACTGTGGGCCAGCGTTTGGTAAGCCATGATGATCAAAGCATCACCCGTCAACAGCGCCAGCGGTTCGCCAAATTGTTTGTGCACGGTGATGCGCCCCCGACGCAGATCCGCGTCGTCAAAGCACGGCATGTCATCGTGAACCAAGGAGGCGCAGTGCAACAGTTCGATTGCCACTGCGGCGGCATCGGTCAAGCCGCTGTCATCTTCGCCACAGGCTTTGGCCACCGCCATGCATAACTGCGGACGAATGCGCGCACCCCCAGGAAACACCGCGTGCCGCATCGCTTCCATCAATCGAGGCGGGGCACTGCTGCTGAGGGTCCGGGAAAAGTGCTGCTCAAGCGCAGCTTCTATGCGGTTAATCAAACTCATGGGACCCCCTGATGGGGTGGCAACCGCCGCACCGACGATTCGGAGCGACATCCACAAGTGTCAATTTAACATGACACTATGGTTTGTCAATCAGATAAATCGAGCCTTTACCGACCCAAGGGGCTGACCGCAAACAGCCATTTGTGCCCGCCAAACAACAAAAACGCCCAGACCGCGCCCCCAACGCTCACCACCAGCACGGTGTTGAAGGTGTTCACCGGCGGGGTTAGAACGTCGGGCGCGTCCAGCGCCGCCAGTCGGTCACGCTGTCTGGCTGCACGAAAATTGAGCACCGCCCAGACCAAAAAAGCGCCAAACAACACCACATCGGCCAGTTTGCCGTTGGACAACAAATGCGCGAGTGCCCAGACCTTGACCGACAACACCATGGGATGGCGCAACTTGGCTTTGATCGCGTTGTGCGGCACTTGGGACGCCACCAGCAACACCAACGCCAACAGCATCAGCAATGCCGCCAAGTGGCGCATGCCCACTGGTGGCACCCACAGCCAGGGACTGTCCCAACGAATTTGGCTAAAGCCATAGACCATGAGCACAAAGCCGGTCAACGAGGCCACGCTGTAAATGCCTTTGTATAACTTCTCGCCCCACTGGGCCAATTTCTCGGTGCGCCAACGGTCGGCAAACACGCGCACCGAATGGCTGCCCAAAAACAACACCAATCCCAAAATAAACAATGCCATGCTGGTCTCCTTGTGAGCTGCCGGTGGGTGCGGCCCGCGGGCCGCGAATGCGAATCAGGTCAGTGCTTGCGTTGCAACACCCAGTCTGCCAGCGATTGCAAAACCTGTGTGTCTGCAAGGCTGCTGTGCGCGAGTGCTTGCTGTGCCTGCGCGGCCAAGCGTGCCGCCTCTTGCTGAGCCCCTGACAGCCCCAACAAAGACACATAAGTGGGCTTGTGGTTGTCAGCGTCTTTGCCTGCCGTTTTGCCCAACACCGCGGTGTCGGCGGTGACATCCAAAATGTCGTCAACCACTTGAAACGCCACGCCCAAGGCCTGCCCATAAGACAACAAGGCTTGTGACGCTTGCGCCGACGCTTGCGCGGCCACGGCCCCCATCATGACGCTGGTTTCGAGCAAGGCCCCGGTTTTGCAACGGTGCATGCGACGCAGTTGTTCCAGCGTCAACTGCTCGCCCACACTGGCCAAGTCAATCGCTTGTCCGCCAGCCATGCCCGCATGGCCTGCACCTCTGGCCAACAAACCACACAAACCCGCTTGCACCGCCGCAGGGATGTCTGAGTGTGTGGGGGTGAGCAATTCAAACGCCAAAGTTTGCAACGCATCGCCCGCCAACAACGCACCGGCTTCGCCGTAGGCCACGTGCACCGTGGGTTTGCCGCGCCGAAGCACATCGTTGTCCATGCAAGGCATGTCGTCATGCACCAACGAGTAAGCGTGTATCAACTCAATGGCACAAGCCGCGCGCAAACCGGCTTCGTTCATCCAAGCAGCAGGCTGTGGTGGGGCGCAGGCCCGCACACTGGCCAACACCAACAAAGGGCGCAGTCGCTTGCCCCCATCGAGCACGGCATAGCGCATGGCTTGCCCTAAATCTGCGGGCGCGTCTGGCGGAACCCATTGTTCCAATGCCTGCTCAACATTCAACAATTGCGCTGCAGTCCATGCTTGCAAATCAAAGCCACTCATTCCGCGCTGCCCGACCAGTTTTTCAAGGTGCCCGCTTCAAGCACTTGAATTTGACCTTCCACCGCTTGCAACTGCGCGCGGCAGTGCGACAGCAAAAACGCACCGCGCTGGTAGGAATGCAACATGTCAGCGAGCGGCATTTGGCCTGACTCCATGCGTGCCACCAATTGCTCGAGTTCTTGCACGGCCGCTTCGTAGCTGGCGGGTGGGGCTTGGGTGGAGTGCTCGGTGAGGGGCGATTTGGCGGCCTTGGTCATGGTGTCTCAAGTGGCTGATTTCACGGGATTGTAGGAGGCGACAGGGACACGGCTACAATCCGCTTCCGTCTGGCCAGGGGCCAGTTTTTTTGTCATCTCCCTGTGGGGAGTCTTTAGGTCAGGGCGTTCCATGTCTGATTTAAGTCTTCAACTGCAGCAGGCCAGCGGCCAACTCCCAGTTACAAGCTATTTTGATGAGGCGCTTTACCAGCGCGAATTGCAAACATTGTTCAAGCGAGGACCACGCTATGTGGGCCATGCCTTGTCAGTGCCCGAGGTCGGTGACTATTTCGCCTTGCCCCAGGAAAACGAGGGACGCGCACTGGTGCGTACCGCGCAAGGCATCCAACTCATCTCCAATGTGTGCCGCCACCGCCAAGCGGTGATGCTCAAAGGGCGCGGCAATTTGAACGACCCCGCCAAGGCGATGGGTGGCAATTTGGTCTGCCCTTTGCATCGCTGGACTTATTCACCGCAAGGCGTGTTGTTGGGCGCGCCCCATTTTCAACAAGACCCGTGCTTGAATTTGGACAACTACCCGTTACAAGAATGGAATGGCATGTTGTTCGAAGCCAATGGTCGCGATGTGGCGGCGGACATGGCGCAACTCGGGCCGCGCCAGCAACTCGACTTCAGTGGCTACGCGCTGGACCATGTCGAAATGCATGAATGCCATTACAACTGGAAAACCTTCATCGAGGTCTACCTTGAGGACTACCACGTGGGGCCGTTCCACCCAGGGTTGGGCAACTTTGTCACTTGCGACGATTTGCAGTGGGAACTCAAGAGTGAATATTCTGTGCAAACGGTTGGCGTGGCCAACCGCTTAGGCAAAGCCGGCAGCCCGGTGTATGAGCGTTGGCACCAAGCGGTGCTCAATTACACCCAAGGTGAGCCACCGGCGCATGGCGCCATTTGGCTGACCTACTACCCCAACATCATGGTTGAGTGGTACCCGCATGTGCTGACCGTGTCCACGTTGCATCCCATGGGGCCCACCAAAACCATGAACATCGTCGAGTTCTTCTACCCGGAAGACATTGTGGCGTTTGAACGTGATTTTGTTGAAGCGCAACGCTCGGCATACATGGAAACTTGTGTGGAAGACGATGAGATTGCCGAGCGCATGGACCAAGGCCGTCTGGCCTTGATGCAACGCGGCGACAACCAAGTGGGGCCTTACCAAAGCCCCATGGAAGACGGCATGCAGCATTTCCATGAGTGGTACCACAGACGCATGTCGGCCACACCTTAATGCAAGCCCTTTGGATGTTGCTGGCCTCTGCGTTTTTGGCCAGCATGGGGGTATGCGTCAAATTCGCATCGGCCTATTTCCACGCCAGTGAATTGGTGTTTTTTCGTGGCTTCATCAGTTTGGTGATGATGGCGACCTATGCCGCTTGGGCTGGCCAAAGTTTGCGCACACCCGTTCCCGCCATGCATTTTTGGCGCAACATCGTTGGTGTGACTTCCTTGGGTTTTTGGTTTTACGCATTGGGCAAATTGCCTTTGGCCACCGCGATGACACTCAACTACATGAGCAGTGTGTGGATCGCGGCGTTCTTGGTGGGCGGCACGCTCATGGGCACGCTGGTGGGCACGGCCAACGATGCGCGCAAACAAGGCCCCTTGGTGCTGGCGGTGCTCAGTGGTTTTGTCGGTGTGGTGATGATGCTTCGCCCGACCATCGAACAAGACCAATGGTTTGCGGGCTTGGTCGGTTTGATGTCCGGGTTCATTTCTGCTTTTGCCTACATGCACGTGATGGCGTTGGGTCGTGCCGGTGAACCTGTCGCACGCATCGTGTTTTACTTTGCCTTGGGCACCACAGTGGCAGGCGCTTTGGGCATGGCTGTCACAGGCATGTCAACATGGGACTGGTCACACGCGGTTTGGTTGTTGCCCATCGGTGTGTTGGCGTCGCTGGGTCAAATGTGTTTGACCCGCGCGTATTCGCAAGGTGCCACCTTGGTGGTGGCCAATCTCCAATACTCGGGCATTGTGTTTGCCTGTTTGTACGGCTTGTTTTTGTTTGATGAACAATTGCCATGGATCGGCTGGATGGGGATGGGGCTGATCATGGCCAGCGGCATCGCGTCTACCGTGTTGCGCACCCGCGCCGTGCCCGATTCACCTGCTGAGGAACATTGACCATGTACACCACTTTGATTTCTGCCAAGGAGTTGACACACTTTTCTGGCGACTTGCGCGTCTTTGATTGCAGCGCCGATTTAACCAACCCACCAGCGGGCCGCGAACAATTTGAATCGCAGCACATCGCAGGTGCGTTGTTCGCTGACATCAACACCGATTTGTCCAGCCACGACCCGGCCGTGGCCGTCAATGGCGGTCGCCATCCCTTGCCTTCACGCGAGCACTTTGCCCAGTGGTTGGGACGCATGGGTGTCGGGCCCACCACCCAAGTCGTGGTGTATGACCGCCAAGGCATGAATTTTTGCGGACGCTTGTGGTGGATGCTCCAATGGTGCGGCCATGAGGCCGTGGCCGTGTTGGATGGCGGCTTGCAAGCCTGGGTAGCGGCGGGTGGTGAACTGGCCAGCGGTGAATCACCCCCCACCCACGCCAGCCACTTCACACTGCGCCCTGCGTTGGTGACACTGCGATTGACCGCTGAGGTGTCAGCCGACTTGGGCAAACCCTCGCAAACGGTTTTGGATGCACGCGCGCCGGCACGTTTTCGGGGCGAGACAGAGCCGTTTGACCCCGTGGCCGGTCACATCCCCGGGGCGCTCAATCGGCCATTCAACACCAACCTGGGTGCGGATGGGTTGATGAAACCCCCGGCGCAATTGCGCGCTGAATTTGAGGCGTTATTGGCTGGCCATGCAGCAGACACGGTGGTTCACCATTGCGGCAGTGGCATCAGCGCCATTCCGAATCTGCTGGCCATGGAAGTCGCCGGACTCGGACGCACTGCGCTGTATGCAGGCAGTTGGAGTGATTGGTGCAACACCCCCGGGTTGCCTTGCGCGCAAGGGTGAAAAAATGCCCTTTTGACAAAGCTTGTCAATTCAATGACGGATGGCATCGGCTTTCTGACTTCATTTCTCGTCCCTGACCCGGGTGTTTTCCCCTTACTTAAAGAGGGGTTTTTTAATAACCACACAGTCATTACGATTATCGACGACATTTGCCAACGGAGTCATCTGTTCATCCTCTCATTCAATCAAGGATTGTCATGTATCAAATCAAACCAGCCGTTGCAGCCATGCTGTTGGGCGTGGCTGCCACCTGTGCGCAGGCAGACACCACCAACGTCAAAACCCAAACGATTGTGGAAGTCAAAAAGATGGGCGAGCATTGCGAAAATGACCCCAATTGCTTCAACCGTTACCACCCCGCCATCAAACCTGTGGCGCGTGCCAATCCCGGTGACCTGATTGTGGTGCACACCCGTGACGCCTTGGACGCCAAACTCAATATCAATTCCGTGCCCAAAGATGTCACCGCGATTGACACCAATCTGATTCACCCGATGACCGGCCCGATCTACATTGAAGGTGCCAAGCGCGGCGATGTACTCGCCATCAAATTGATTGACATCAACCCAAATGAATACGGTTACACCACTTTGATTCCTGGCTTTGGCTTTTTGCCAGACATGTTCCCAGATCCCTATGTCGCCAACTGGAAATTGAACCGCTATGAAGCCGTGTCTGAACAGTTGCCCGGCGTTCGCATTCCCATGAACGGTTTCATGGGCTCGGTGGGTGTCATGCCCGGCGAAGAAGAGGTCGAAAAATGGCTGGCAAGAGAATCACAGCTTGGCGCAGCAGGCGGCGTGGCTCTGCCACCGCAACCCATCAGTGCCCGCCCAGCGGATATTTGCGGCCCCAATGGCAGCCACAAAGACAAATGTTTGCGTACCGTGCCTCCCCGTGAAAACGGCGGCAACATGGATGTCAAGCAAATGGTTGAAGGCACCACCTTGTTGTTGCCTTGCTATATCGACGGTTGCGGCTTCTTCATCGGTGACGTTCACTATGCGCAAGGCGATGGTGAAGTGGCTGGCACCGCGATTGAAATGGGCGCAGTGGTCACCGTCAGCACTGAAATCCGCAAAGGCATGGCTTCCATCGTGAAGCAACCCATGTTTGAAGGTGGCTCACAAATCAAGAAGTTGGAGCCTGACAGCTTCCACGCCGTGGTCGGGTATCCGCTGAAAAAAGCGGGCGAAGTGCCGCCACAGTGGGCTTACCTGGACAGCGAAAAAATCAAGCCTTTGACCAACCTGTCGAATGATTTGACTTTGGCAGCACGCAATTCCATGATCGCCATGATCGACTGGTTGCGGGTCACCAAAGGCCTGAGCAATGAGCAAGCCCTGGTGATTGCCAGCGTGGCCTGTGACCTGCGCATCAGCAACGTGGTCGATGTGCCCAACTACGCCGTGACCACCATCTGTCCGATGGACATCTTCGGCAAGAAATAATTCTTTCTGGACCTGCCCCAAAGAGCGAGTTAACCTCGCTCTTTTTTTTGCCAACGCCATTCTCTTATGCACAGACGATTTTTCTTGACGCAACTCAGCTTCATGGGTTCCATGCTAGCGGTTGCCACCACCAGTGCGTGGGCGCACACGCCTTACCGCTTCTGGAATGTTTTTCGCAAACGCAACATGCAAATCTTGACCTCGCTAGAGGATGTGCCGGGTGACGACACTGGCGAAGCTTGGGTGACTGTGCTGCGCGAAAAATTGCCACTGAGCCGAGCCATGGTGAGCAGAGCGCACAAAATGACGCGAACCGCCAGTTTGCTCAAAACCAACCAAGTCAAATTGGCCGTGCTGTCTCATGCGCATGCAGAACAAATGGTGTCAGGCGCTGCACCCTTCGAAGAGTTTGGGCCGATGGACTTGCAAGTGTTGGTCGACAACGGCAAACACCTGCTGGTGGCGCGCACCGACTTGCCGCTCTACCATGGCTATTTGGTGACCATGGCGTTGATGGAGGCTGCCGATGCCTTAGCGCTTCTCAAACCTGCCATTGCCCGTTTCAATATGCCTCTTCACCCCGGCGCGAAAGCCTATTTTTCTGGTGAAAAGTTGGAACCGCCGCCAACGCCTGCTGAACCATGAAACAGCGTGTTTGCTTTTGGCGCATGGGTGTCGTGGGTTGTTTCATGGCCGTGTGGTGCTGCGCCAGTGCTTGGGCACATGACTCGATCACCACAGAAGCACGCCAACGCTTCATGCAGACGTTACTGCAAACACAAAGCGTGCTGACTTCTTCCACCTCTTCGCTTGAGAAAGCCAAAGCACACTTCCAACTTGGCACCACCTTGGACAGCATCCGCGATTTGTTCAACGAAGACATCCAAAGCCATGGCGCGATCAACGGCTTGGAGTCAAACGCTTTGCTGAGTGAACTCTCGCGCGCTGGCCTTGCCCTGCTCAAATCCGAAAAGATCGGCACGTACCTGTCGCCCCTGCATCACTATCGCCTGGCACTCGAATTGGACCCCAAGGCCATGCATGCGACCGAGGCCAAATACCGTTTGTTCAAAAACCAGTTTTACGACAGCTTTACCGACAACCCTCTCAAGCCTCTGTCACAAACCCGCGATGAATTGGGCAAGTTGCTGCAGATGGGCGAGACTTTGCTCAAATCCAAAGAACCCTTTGTCAACCAAGAAGAAGTGAAGTTCATTCAAGCCATCCATACCCTGCAAGCCATCGATCAACAATTGCTCTCAGCCGCAGAGGGGCGAAAAAAATTCAAGCAACTGATGACCGACTTGCGCAATGCTTATCCACAAAGTCTCAAGCCTTTGACACTTGAGGCCTTGGGTGCTGCGTATTGAAACATCCAGCATGAACGCTTTCTCCAACATGCTGAAGGGGTTAGTTGCAAGTTTGTTTTTGTCAATGCCTGCACTGGCACACCAAACAGGTAACAGTTACCTTGTCATCACCGAGAGCAATGGGCGGCTACAAGTCGAGATTGATTTCATTGTGCGCGACTTGGGCAATCTATTACAAGCTCCCACACCCACTGATGCACCTGCACCCACCCCTGAGCAGTTGCAGTCCATGCAACCGGCCATTGCCCAAGTCATTCAAGCGTCACTTGAAGTGCAACAGAATGCACAAACGCAGCCCTTGGAATTTGTGTCTCAGTCAGTGGTGTTACACAACGATGGTCTGTATGTGCGCCAGCGTTTTACCAGCCCGAGCATGGCGTCACCCCTCCAATTTGTGGTGGTGCGTTATGGCTTTTTCAACCAAAACGACAAGCTAGGGCGTGCTTTTTTCAAGCTGCAGCTGGGCAAAGATGAAATCTCATCGGTATTTGATTCAAGCACGCCAATCCAACGCTTTGTCTTGGGCGAATCAAAGCGCTGGTCCACCATCGGGTTGTTTACCCAGGAAGGTGCCTGGCACATCTGGGGCGGACCAGACCATTTGCTGTTTTTGTTGACCCTGTTGCTGCCTGGACTGATGCTGCTACACCGCACCACAGGCACTGGTACAGGCAATGTCACTGAACGCAACGGCACCAAGACAGCCGCATTGTTTGCACTCAAAGTCATTACCGCCTTCACCTTGGCCCATTCCATCACATTGCTTGCTTCGGTCCTTGATGTGATCACCTTGCCATCTCGCTGGATTGAATCGGCGATTGCCTTGTCCATCATGCTTTCAGCCGGCTTGAATCTGCAAACACGGATTCAATGGAGCCCATGGAAGCTGGCGTTCATTTTTGGTCTGGTCCACGGCATGGGCTTTGCCAATGGCTTGCGTGACTTGGGTTTGTCGCAAACATACTTCATCGAAACCGTGCTGGCATTCAATGTCGGCGTTGAATTGGGCCAGATTGCAGCGGTGGTCGCGGTGGGTATGCCATTGATCCTGCTGGCAAAAACAGCCAGGACCCAACAGCTCATCATGACCTGTGGTTCATGGGGTGTGCTGGTGATTTCAGGTGTCTGGCTGGTACAGCGGTTGATGGCTTGAGTCGCTTTTAAAGGCGCATGCATTTGCGCCAGCAAACCCATTCAATGGACATGCATCAACTGTGTGGCCAATGTGACCAAGCCGATACCTCCCAACAGCCACAGCACTTGCATGCTGGTGGCTGAGGCCGACAAGCGCTTTTGCAGTTGAGGAATCAAATCGGCCAAGGCCACATACACGTAACTGCTGCTGGCAATCACCAGCATGTAAGGCAACCAGTCTTCATGGCCTTCAATCAAGAAAAAACCCAACAAACCGCCCACGACGGTGACGCCACCTGCCAAACACAACTTGAGCAGCGCGGCGCGGCCCCGGCCAAAGCCACGTTGCAAGACCGCCAAGTCACCCATGTGGTGAGGCGTCTCATGGGCCAGCACAGCCAATGACGCAGCCACGCCCAAACTGAAATTGGTCATGAACGCGGCGGCGACCAAGATGCCGTCACCAAACGCGTGCACGCTGTCTCCCGCCAGCACTGCCCAGCTGCCAGCAAACCCCTGCGGGCTTTGGCTGTTTGAATCGTCTGCGTGGTGGTGGTGCGCATGGTCGTGTGTATCGCCATGTATGGCATGGTGATGGCCTTCACCGTGTTCGTGTCCGTGGTGCCATAACTCCGCTTTGTCGAGCAAAAAGAAAAACACCAAGCCACCCAGCAAGGTCATGAACAACAACTGCGGTGTGATGTCGGACTCAAAGGCTTCGGGCAACAAATGCATGAACGCCGTGGCCAATAACGCGCCAGCGGCCAAACTGAGCAAATGCTGTGTGAACCGTGTCATCAATGCACGCGCCAACAAAGCGGCCAACAACACACTGCCCACACCAGCACTCAGGGTGCCCGCCACGATGGCTAACAAAATCAAACTCATTGCAACATCATTTCATTGTTTCGAACCAGCGCAACATGCGTTGCCAACCGTCTTTGGCTTCTGTTTCGCGGTAACTTGGGCGGTAATCGGCATGGAATGCATGCGGTGCGTTCGCATACACATGAATCTGGCTGCGCTGGGCTTGCGCATTTCCGCCGCGCAATGCGGTTTTCATTTTCTCGACCGCATCCATGGGAATGCCTGTGTCTGCACCACCGTACAAACCCAGCACGGGCGCTTTGAGTTGTGAAACCAAGTCAATCGCGTGCTGGGGGGTCAATGCCGACACGGGGCCGGTCAATCTGCCGTACCAAGCCACACCGGCTTTGACACTCGGGTTATGGGCGGCATACAGCCAAGTGATGCGACCGCCCCAGCAAAAACCGGTGATGCCCAACTGAGACACATCGCCCCCTTGTGTGCGGGCCCATGCCACGCACGCATCCAAGTCGCCCATGACTTGTTCATCTGGAACTTTGGACACGACCTCGGCAATCAACTTGCCCATCTCTGCATAACTGCTGGGGTCACCTTGACGCAACATCAACTCGGGCGCCAACGCCATGTAGCCTTGGTGCGCCAAACGCCGCGTGATGTCTGCGATGTACTCATGCACGCCAAAAATTTCAGACACCACCAACACCACCGGGCACTGGGTCTTGCCCATCGGCATGCTGCGGTACACCGGCATTTGAAAACCGTTGACATTGACCATGACTTCACCGCACACCAATCCTTCGCTGCTGGTGCGCACCGCGGTTTGCGCTGACAACGGCAAACACGACGCCGCGTAACCCACCCCTAACGCCGTCTTTAACCATGCACGTCGGTCAGTGGTTTCAAAGGTTTTGGCGGGCGCCAACAACGCCGTTGCATCCTGGATCAGTGAATCGTTCATAAGCTCGCATGCCACAGTGAAGACAGCCAAGGATTATGCGCTGTCACTTTGTCTTGCTCAATGGGCTTGGTCCCAGTTGAGACCCACACCCACCTCGGCGAGCAAAGGCACTTTGAGAGAAGCCACCCCTGCCATCAAGCGTGGGATGTCTTGCTTGACCCATTCCACTTCCGACTGCGGCACTTCAAACACCAATTCATCATGCACTTGCATGATCATGCGCGTGCCTTTGTGCTGGGCGTCTAACACCTGCTGCACTTTGACCATGCTGAGCTTGATCAGGTCGGCGGCCGTGCCTTGCATGGGTGCATTGATGGCGGCGCGTTCTGCCCCGCCTCGGCGCGGGCCATTGGGCGAATTGATTTCGGGCAAATACAAACGCCTGCCAAACACGGTCTCGACATAGCCTTGTGCTTTGGCCTGAGCACGTGTCTCGTCCATGTAGCGTTTGACACCGGCAAAGCGCTGGAAATACCGCTCGATGTAATTTTTCGCTGCCGTGTTGTCGATGCCCAAAGCCTTGGCCAAACCGAATGCACTCATGCCATAAATCAAACCAAAGTTGATCACCTTGGCATAGCGGCGCTGTTCGCTGCTGACCGTGTCAGGCGTGAGCCCGAACACTTCTGCGGCAGTGGCTTTGTGCACATCCATGCCGTCATGGAATGCTTTCAATAACGCGGGGTCTTCACTGATGTGCGCCATGATGCGCAATTCAATTTGGCTGTAATCGGCGCTGGCAATCACATGCCCGGGCGCAGCCACAAACGCTTCGCGCACTTTGCGACCTTCGGGCGTTCGGATCGGGATGTTTTGCAAATTGGGGTCGTTGCTGGACAAGCGCCCCGTCACCGCCACAGCTTGCGCATAGTGGGTGTGTACCCTGCCGGTTTGCGGCATCGCCAACTGTGCCAATTTGTCGGTGTAAGTGCCTTTGAGTTTGGACAAAGAACGGTGTTCCAAAATTTTCTTGGGCAAGGGGTAATCGTCAGCCAACTTCTCCAACACTTCTTCGTCCGTGCTGCGCGCGCCGGTCGCGGTTTTTTTGACGACGGGCAAACCCAGCACATCAAAAAATATCTCGCCCAACTGCTTGGGTGACGCCAAATTGAACCGTTGGCCTGCGATGGCATAGGCCTCTTCTTCCAATTGCATGATGCGCAAACCCAATTCGTGGCTTTGTGCGGCCAAGGTGGGTGCGTCAATCAACACGCCATGGCGTTCAATGCGGTAGAGCGCTTCGCTGCTTTGCATTTCCAGTTGGTAGACGAAATGCAATTTGTCGTCGGCTTGCAGCAATGGCCACAATCGCTGGTGCACAGACCAGGTGAAATCTGCATCCTCACAGGCGTAATGTGCAGCCTTGGCAACGTCGACTTGCGCAAAAGGAATTTGGTGCACACCCTTGCCACACAAGTCCTCGTACGACAACCCTTGGCGACCCAAATGTCGCAAGGCCAAACTTTCCAAACTGTGGGGCTTGTGCACCTCCAACACATAACTTTGCAGCATGGTGTCGTGCACATAGCCTTGCACTTCAATTCCGTGGTTGGCAAACACATGCCGGTCGTATTTCACGTGTTGACCCAGTTTGTGTTTGCTGCCGTCTTCCAACCAAGGCTTGAGCTTTTGCAACACATCTTGCAAAGGCAGTTGCGTGGGCGCGTCTGCGGCGTTGTGCGCCAATGGAATGTAAGCCGCATGCCCGCCAGTCACGCACAGACTGATGCCCACCAATTGCGCTTGCATCTCAGTCAATGACGTGGTTTCTGTGTCGAGTGACACCAACTCGGCTTCTTCAATGGCGGACAACCAGCGCGCGAAACTGTCCCAGTCCAACACTGTTTCGTAATGCACTGGCACATCGGACACAGGGGCAGGTGTTTCAAACAACACGCCCACTTCACCCACACCACCGCCTTGGTTGGCAGTTGCGGCAGATGTGCTTTTCGCTTCTTCGCCCGACATGGCGGAGACCAACCCTTTGAAACCGTATCCACGGTAAAACGACAACAGTCCCGCTTCGTCAGCCGGTTGCACCAAGATGCCGTCGAGTTGCGGCCAACCGGGCACGTGCTCGCGCAAATCACAATCGGTTTTCATGGTCACCAATTGCCGACCCGTGGCCAGCCATTCACGTGCTTGTCGCAGGTTTTCTCCAGCAACACCTTTGATCTCGTCAGCGCGCGCCAGCAAGGCGTCGAGCGAACCGTATTCAATCAACCATTTGGCTGCGGTCTTGGGCCCCACCTTGGCCACGCCGGGCACGTTGTCGACGGTGTCACCCACCAAGGTCTGGTAATCGATCATCAAGCTGGGGGGCACGCCAAATTCATCTGTCACGCCAGCCACATCGCGTTTTTTACCGTTCATGGTGTCGATGATGGTGATGCGCTCATTCACCAATTGGCTCAAATCTTTGTCGCCGCTGGAGACGATGACTTGCATGCCTTGCTGTGCCGCCACATGCGCCAAAGTGGCAATCACATCGTCAGCTTCCACACCCGGCACATCCAGCAACGGCCAGCCCATCAGTTTGACCAACCGGTGGATGGGTTCGATCTGGCTGCGCAAGTCATCCGGCATGGGCGAGCGGGTCGCCTTGTAGTCGGGGTAAATGGCGTCTCGAAAGGTGGGCCCCTTGGCGTCAAACACACACACCGCATGGGCGGTGGGCCAGTCTCGGCGCAGGCTTTGCAGCATGTTGACCATGCCACGGATCGCACCGGTGGGTTGGCTTTGAGGGTCGTTGCGATCGGCGCGCAAATCGGGCATGGCATGAAAGGCGCGGTAGAGGTAACTCGAGCCGTCGACCAGCAGTAAAGTGGGTGTGTCTTGCATGACAGCGATTGTGCCTACAATCGATTCTTCTTTTTTGCCCGAGCTGTTCTCACCTTTGCCATGGCCGTTTTCACCGAAGTCTCCGAGCAGCAAGCCCGAGCATTCTTGAGCCAGTTATCGATCGGCGAACTGGTCAGCTTGCAAGGCATCAGCAGCGGCATCGAAAACACCAACTATTTTCTGACCACCGACCAAGGCGACTACGTCTTAACGCTGTTCGAACGACTCAACCACGAGCAACTGCCTTTTTATCTCTACCTGATGAAGCACTTGGCCGCGCGCGGCGTGCCTGTGCCAGACCCCCAATCAAACCAGCAAGGTGACATCTTGCTCACGCTGTTGGACAAACCCGCTGCCGTGGTCAACCGATTGAGCGGTCAGTCCGAATTGCGCCCAGACACGGTTCACTGCGCCGCCATGGGTCGCACCTTGGCGCAAATGCATTTGGCCGCCCGCGACTACGACCGTTTTCAAATCAATTTGCGCGGCTTGGCATGGTGGAACGACACCGTGCCGCTGGTGCTGCCCCACCTCACGCCTGAGCAGCACCATTTACTGACGCACGAACTGGCTTACCAAAACCATGTCAGCAGTTTGTCTGCCTATGCCGCTTTGCCCAGTGGGCCGGTTCATGCCGATGCTTTTCGAAACAACGTGATGTTTGATGGCGAGCAACTCAGTGGCGTGTTCGATTTTTATTTCGCCGGTTGTGACCATTGGTTGTTTGATTTGGGTGTGTGTGTGAATGACTGGTGCATCGATTGGCAAACCGGCGACATGGACCACGATCGTTTGCAAGCCATGCTGTCGGCTTACCAATCGGTGCGCCATTTGACCGCCGCCGAACGCGCTTTGTTCAACCCAATGCTGCGCGCCGCGGCCTTGCGGTTTTGGATTTCACGCCTGTGGGATTTTCATCTGCCACGCGAAGCCAGCATGTTGCAACCCCACGACCCATCGCACTTTGAACGCGTGCTCACGCAAAGATGGCATGACCCTGTCACACTCTGACCTATGAAACTCAACGTCGTTAAAGCACGCACCGGTTCGCTGTGGGTCAGACAAGGCATCCGCAATTTCTGGCGACAACCTCTGGCACTGAGCGGTTTGTTCCTGCTGTTCATGGCGCTGGCCTCCACCACCTCCATGCTGTCTTACATCGGCAGTTTCCTCGGACTGATGTTCATTCCTGCGGCTTCATTGGGCTTGATGGCTGCGGCCCGCGAGGCCGACTTGGCACGCTTTCCCATGCCCAGCGTGCTGATCATCGGTTTCAGACAAGGCGCGGCCCAATCGAAAAGCATGGTCATGCTGGGTTTTCTCTATGCCTTGCTGTTTTGTTTTGTACTGGCCATGTCTTCGGCGTTTGACGACGGAGAATTCGCACGCATGTACATGGGCGGTGGTTCGATCACCGAAGACGCCATACTGAACGAGAACTTCCAATCGGCAGCGATCTTCTGTCTGCTGATGTACCTTCCGCTGTCCACTTTGTTTTGGCATGCACCGGCATTGGTGCATTGGCATGCGCAACCCCTGGCCAAAAGCATCTTCTTCAGCTTCATGGCGTGTTGGGCCAATTGGCGCGCCTTCGCGGTGTTTGGTTTGACCTGGGCCAGTATTTTCTTGACCACCAGCGTGTTGCTCAGCCTGATCAGCATGGCATTTGAAGACGGTCAGGTGTCCATGGTGCTGATGTTGCCGGCCATGTTGATGTTGGCGACCATGTTTTTTTCATCCAGCTATTACAGTTTTCGCGACTGCTTTATCAGCGAACCTTTGGTCGCCTGAGGGCTCACACCGGCGTGAGTTTGGCCACCGACAAGGCCAACCATTTCACCCCGTGCCGGTTGAATTTCACTTGGGCTCGCGCGTCCTCACCCAGGCCTTCCATCGACAACACCGTGCCTTCACCGAACTTGGCATGAAACACTTGCAAACCGCTGCGCACCCATGCATTCGGACCACTGGCTGCTGGCGCGTTGCGCTGAGGAATTGAGGGCGGCGCGGCGGTAAAAAAGCCCGCCCTGCCCGTGTCGTTGTTGCCAAAACCGGCGGGTCTGTTGCCCCACATCGCCGGTGCTTGAAGGCCTGTCTGAGGCGACAACCATTTCAAGGTGTGCGCTGGCATCTCATCGAAGAAGCGGCTTTTGATGTTGTAGCGGGTCTGTCCGTGCAGCATGCGGGTTTGCGAATGGCTCAAATACAAACGCTTGCGCGCCCGGGTGATGGCCACATACATCAATCGCCTTTCTTCTTCCAAGCCCTCGAAATCGCTCATGGCGTTTTCATGCGGAAACAAGCCTTCTTCCAAGCCCGTGATGAACACGCAATCGAACTCCAATCCCTTGGCCGCGTGCACCGTCATCAATTGGATCGCATCTTGGCCGGCCTGTGCTTGGTTGTCCCCTGCTTCCAAAGCGGCATGGCTGAGAAACGCTGCCAAGGGCGACAAGGTTTCACCCGTTTCGGCGTTGGGTTGCAAGGGTGCGCCCGCCGCCTTGGCTTGGGCGGCGGCGAAGTCAACTTGGCTTTGCACGGCTTCGTCAACAGGCAACGCCACCGCGTCTTTGCCGAACCCCTCTTGCGTGACAAAGCTTTCAGCGGCGTTGACCAACTCTTGCAAGTTTTCCACCCGGTCCGCGCCTTCGCGCTCTGCTTGGTAGTGCTCAATCAACCGGCTGTGGTCCAACACGAGTTCAATGATTTGTCGCAAGGTTTGGCCTTGGGTTTGTTCGCGCAACACATCGAGTTTGGCGACGAACGCAGAAATGTTCGCACCCGCTTTGCCCCCGATGCTGCTCACCGCATCATGCAAGGCACAACCGCTGGCACGGGCTGCATCTTGCAGTTGCTCAATGCTGCGCGCACCGATGCCGCGCGGCGGGAAATTGACCACGCGCATGAAACTGGTGTCGTCACGCGGGTTTTCTAACAAACGCAAATAGGCCAAGGCGTGCTTGATTTCGGCGCGCTCAAAAAACCGCAGACCGCCATACACCCGATAGGGCATGGCCGCATTGAACAAAGCGGTTTCGATCACGCGGCTTTGTGCGTTGCTGCGGTAGAGCACCGCCACTTCACTGCGAGAAGACACGCCCTTGCTGCCATCACCGTCACGGCCATCGCGCAGCAGTTGTTTGATTTCTTCAACGATCCAATTGGCTTCGGCCAAATCGCCGGGCGACTCCATGACCCGCACAGGTTCGCCAGCGCCTTGGGTGGTGTGCAGGTTTTTACCCAAACGGGTTTTGTTGTGCTGGATCAACTCGTTCGCGGTGTCCAAGATGTGGCTGTGACTGCGGTAGTTTTGCTCGAGTTTGATTTGGTGTTGCACCGCAAATTCGCGCACGAAGTCGGCCATGTTGCCCACCCGCGCGCCGCGAAACGCGTAAATGCTTTGGTCGTCATCGCCCACCGCCATGACCGCGCTTTGCGAACCGCAGAGCATTTTGATCCAAGCGTATTGCAGTTTGTTGGTGTCTTGAAACTCGTCAATCAAGATGTGTTTGAAACGCGTTTGGTAATGCTCTCTGAGCGCACCGTTGTCGCGCAATAACTCGTAACTGCGCAACATCAATTCGCCGAAATCCACCACCCCTTCACGTTGGCATTGGTCTTCGTAGAGCTGGTAGAGCTCGACTTTTTGTCGGGTTTCAGCGTCTCGCACCACCACGTCTTTGGGACGCGAACCTTCTTCCTTGCAACCCGCGATGAACCATTGCACTTGCTTGGGTGGAAACCGTTCATCGTCAATGTTGAATTGCTTGAGCAATCGTTTCACCGCAGACAGTTGGTCTTGCGTGTCCAAAATTTGAAACGATTGCGGCAGGTTGGCGAGTTTCCAATGTGCCCGCAAAAACCGATTGCACAACCCGTGAAACGTGCCGATCCACATGCCCCGCACATTCACCGGCAGCATCGCGCTCAAGCGGGTCAGCATTTCTTTCGCGGCTTTGTTGGTGAAGGTCACGGCGATCAAGCCGCCCGGCGAGACTTGTCGGGTTTGCAGCAACCAAGGGATCCGAGGGGTCAGCACCCGCGTCTTGCCCGAACCGGCACCCGCCAATATCAGCGCATGTTGCGGGGGCAAACCCACCGCCGCCTGTTGCTCGGGGTTGAGGCCTTGTAATAAGGGGGAGGATAAATCGGGGGAAAGGCCTGTGAGCATTATTAGATTGTAGGAAACAACTTGAAGCAAGCCCATGTAAAACAATGTTTGACATCATGACATTTCCCCTCTAAACTCATCTTTGTTAAGAAAGGTCAAGAAGATGGAAGTCGTACTCAAGAAAATGGGTAACAGCACGGCTTTGATACTGCCACCGCCAGTGCTGCGTGACTTGGGCATGAAAGCCGGTCAGCCCCTCAGACTGTCCACCACCGCTGATGGCAAAGTGGTGTTGGAGCACAAACGCAAACACCATTTGGCTGATCTGATTGCCCAATGCGACCCCAAAGCCGCGCCTCCGGCAGACTTGGGGCTATGGGACCATGCCAAGCCCGCTGGTCAGGAGGTGTGGTGATGGCGTTGTTTGATCGAGGTGACATCGTCAGTGTGCCGCTGGACCCGGTACTTGGCCACGAGCAACGCGGCACCCGCCCCGCATTGGTATTGACCACCAAACATTTCAACCGCTTAGGCGATGTATTGGTTGCCCCGATTTCTCAAGGCGGCGACCATGCCCGCTACGCCGGTTTTGCCGTCACCCTGACGGGCAGCGGGTGCAAGACCCAAGGTGTTGTGCTGGTCAACAAAATCCGCATGCTCGACTTGGCTGCACGGCAGGCGAGAAAAATAGAACGTGCGCCAGTGATGGTCATTGACGATGCCTTGAGTCGCATAGAGGCCATGCTGTCCTAGACCTGCTTGGCGACCCCATCTATGTGCTCGGGGGTCGCTGTCAAGGTGCGTAGAATCAATCACCGGGCCCAAGATTCTTGCGTCCGGTTGCATTAACCGGCCAGGCCAAGCGCTCTCCTTTCTTTCTCACAGGAGCCTGGTTCATGGAAATTTTTGATTACGACAATATTCTTTTGCTGCCGCGCAAATGCCGGGTACAAAGCCGTGCTGAATGCGACACCAGCGTCACCTTAGGCAACCACAGTTTTCGTTTACCGGTGGTTCCCGCCAACATGAAGACCGTGGTCAACGAAAGCATTTGCGAATGGCTGGCCGCCAACGGTTATTTCTATGTGATGCATCGCTTCGATTTGGACAACGTCAAGTTTGTGCGCGATTGCAAAACCAAAGGCATGTATGCCTCGGTGTCATTGGGCGTCAAACAAGCGGATTACGACACGGTCAGCGCGTGGCGCGCCGAAGGTTTGAGCCCGGACTACATCACCATCGACATCGCACACGGCCATTCGGACAATGTGCAGCGCATGATTGCGCATTTGAAAGAACACTTGCCGGCGTCTTTTGTCATCGCGGGCAACGTCGGCACACCCGAGGCCGTGATCGATTTGGAAACATGGGGCGCGGACGCCACCAAAGTGGGCATCGGCCCGGGCAAGGTGTGCATCACCAAACTCAAAACCGGGTTTGGCACCGGCGGCTGGCAACTGTCTGCGCTCAAGTGGTGCGCGCGCGTGGCCACCAAACCCATCATTGCCGACGGTGGCATACGCGAACACGGCGACATTGCCAAAAGCATTCGTTTTGGTGCATCCATGGTGATGATTGGCTCCATGTTGGCGGGCCATGAAGAGTCACCCGGTCAAACGGTGGAAGTCGATGGTCGCTTGTTCAAAGAATATTACGGCTCGGCCTCAGACTTCAACAAGGGCGAGTACAAGCATGTGGAAGGCAAGCGCATTTTGGAGCCGATCAAAGGTCACTTGAAAGACACCTTGCGCGAAATGCAAGAGGATTTGCAAAGCTCGATTTCCTACGCTGGCGGCACGCGCTTGATGGACATTCGCAAAGTCAATTACGTCATTTTGGGCGGCGCAAATGACGGGGAACATTTGTTGATGTGAAACCCACTGCGGTGAGCAAAGCTCACTCAGTGGCGACTGCATCACGAACTTGGCGTTCGTGCATCACCAGACGCAAAAAGCGAAACTGCTAACATACATCACTCATATACATCACGTGAGGTATGCGCATGGCTCTCCCTTCTGAATTGGCCAGAACCCAAATTTATTTAACCGCACAGCAGCAACAGCAATTGAGCGCGCTGGCCAAACAACAAGGTTGCAGCAGCAGTGCCTTGATTCGCTCTGCCATTGACGATTTTTTGCATACCCACCATCCCCAAGAACGACTTGCCAAGCGTTTGCGCTCAGCAGGGGCTTGGGATGCGAAAGCCGCCCGACCTACTTTGGACGAACTGCGGTCTGAAGAGCGTTCATTTTGAGCACCGCCATGTTGCCCTTGGTGGACACCGATGTCTGGATTGATTTTCTGCGCGGCACACCCCAAGCCGTTGCCTTTGTGTCCAAGTTGCCCAACGACGTGGCCATCAGCTGCATCAGCGTGGCAGAGTTGTATGCCGGTGTTCGAGATGGCGCGGAAA
>CANGZG010000014.1 GCA_947458415.1 Comamonadaceae bacterium
AGCCACCGGCGTGTTGCTGCAAAACCGCAGTGCATATTTCTCTTTGAAGCCCGGCCATCCGAATGCACTGGCACCAGGCAAAGTTCCGCTGCACACCTTGATCGCGTCCATGGGTTTCAAAAACAATCAACTTTGGAGCGTGATGGGTTGTATGGGGGCGGATGGTCAGCCACAAATTCAATTTCAAACCTACAGCGCGATGGTGGACCATGGGCTGGACATTCAGCAAGCGGTGCAAGCGCCGCGATGGTTGTCTGGTCGGTTTGCGTTGGGCGAGGCGCGCGACACTTTGCATGTCGAGAGCCGATTGGGTGAGCCCACGCTGGCGGCCTTGGACCAACGCGGTCACTTGCTCAACCGCTGGGGGCCATGGAATGAATTGGCTGGCCATGCGCATGGCATCACGCTGGACCCGCAAACCGGGCTTCGCACCGGTGGCGCCGACCCCCGAAGCGATGGCAAAGCCGTGGGGATGTAGGCAGCGGAATTGTCAGTTCCCCCGGGTGTCATGCCCTTGTTTGCATCCCGCTGTTGGAAATTTTTCCAAGCACCGGTGGTTTGATTGAGCTATTTATCATTATTTTCTCGCGTTATTTTTAAAAAATTCACAAAATTTGTTCGATTAATGTGGGTTTTTGTTTAATTAAATAATTTCAAAGAATTAATTTTTTTGATAATTCCTAAATTTAAGTAAACTTAACCAAGATGAAAAGGGCGTTTAAGTGCTCTTTTCAATGTGTTTGGTCGGGTCGCTTGGGTGGTCTGGTCTGACCGAACGCAGTTTTCCCAATTTCCAATTCATTGCCAAGGGACGCGTTTATGTGGATGAAGACACTGGTTTTCTGTATCGCTGTGTGGTGTGCGAGTGGGGCGCAGGCGCAAACCGTCTGGCCTGCGGTGCAAAGCAACATGTACCCCTACATACCCAATATGAAATTGGTCAGGCATGAACAAACGGTTTTGCTGGGTGAGGGCAACCAACAAACTGGCATTTTTTATTCGACGTTGGGGGACACCTACAGCGAGCAAGTCAGCAACGAGCTGATCAACGATGCCTTGCTGAAAAGTTGGTCGCTGCATTCATTGGTCAGATTGGGAACCAGTTTTGTGCTGACCTTTGTGCAAGACACGCGCATTCTTGACATTCGACTGCTCAACAGCGCGCAAGGGGTGGACGCGATTTATTCCATTGTGTTGAACCAGTCCAACGGCAAACCCAAATTGGCCTCGAACAGCCCATCCACAGCGGTTGAAAAAGTCGCTGAATAAGCCCTCACTCACCTATTCCGCCATTGATCAACCGAATCGGATGCATTATGAAATTGTCTCTCAGCGCATTGAATTCCATGGGTTTTGTTTTGATGGGTGCCGCCCTCAGTGGATGCACCACCTTGCTCAACATGGACGACGACACACCGCCCCCACCCACACCCCGAGAGGTACGCCAACTCAGCATCCCCAAAGACTTGGCAGGTAACCGCCCAGCGCGCGTGCCCTTGACACCGGAAGCGATCAACGCGCAACAAGTGTGGGTGCCACCTGCACCCGTGGCTTTGATGGCCCCCCCGGTACCGGCTGTGCCTGTCACCCCTGCACCTGAGCCGGTCAAAGAGCCCGAAACCAGAGCCAACCCCATGTTGTTTGCACCGTATGTGCCCAGCGTGAAAGAGGGCAGCGTGCCCAACAAATGGCAAAAGCAACCCGTCTACGATTTCCCTTGGATACCTGGGGCCGAACCGACCCGTGTCAACGAGGAAACCGTGGTCGGCGCGGGCGAGCAAATGCTGGGTCGTTTGTACGCCAAGATTTCTTTTGATCACAAACCTGAGCCATTGACCGCCGCAACGCCCACCGAACCCGCGCCTGTCAACAAAGAGCCGCCGTCCTCAAAAGACACCAAGAAAAATCGCAAAGGCCGGGTGACCGATGCAGAGTTGAACGCGCCCTTTCCACCGATCGCCCCGGCTGAGATGAAGAAAGACTTGCCGCTCAAGCCGCGCAAGGTGCTGTGTGAAAGCGTCACTTGTTTGGACGCGGCCAGAGACGCTTTGGTAGACGACGCCAAGCTCAAAGGCTGGGAGATGCTGCTCAACCGACGCGTGAGCATGCACCAGTCGTTTCAATTTGCCAGATCGGGACGGGTGATCTGGATTGAACTGAACCTCACTGCACCCAAAGAGCTTTCGATTGAATACTCATTGATGCCCGAGCAAAGCAGTCTTTCCAAAAAATAAGCGTCTCAGGCTGGCTTGAAAAGTGATGAAACCCTCGCTCATGAATGTCCTCGCACCCTTGGCTTGGGCCGTGTCGGTTGGCCTGCACCTGACAGGCCATGCACAAACCACGGATCAACTTTCCCTCCCCGTGGTGGAGCCACCCGCCGCCACCCCCAGCAAGCCCACGGGCATGCGCGAGTTGGTGCTGTTGGTCTTGCAAAACCATCCAGAGCTGAGTCAAGCCGAAGCAGAAAGCCGACTGGCTGTCTCCAGGGTCAGCGAAGCGAAAGCCAGTGGCTACCCCCAACTGACCTTCAGCAGCAGTTATGGACAAGAGCAGCAAAAACTTTACCTGAGCAACCGAACCAATGTATTCAAGGACCAAGCGCAGGCGCAACTCAAATTGACCCAGCCGTTGTATGACGTTGCTTTGGGTGCAAATGTGCGGCGGTTCAAAGCGGGCTCATTGGGCATGGATTGGCAATTGGTTTTGGTCAGAGAACAGTTGGTTCTCAAAACGGTCGAGCTGTACATCGAAGTGGTTCGTCAGCATCAGTTGACTGAATTGGCCAGAGAAAATTTGAAATTGCACAGAAATTACGTGGGCCAAATGAAAGAGATTGCCCTGACCGATCTGGGCCGCGCCTCTGACCTGGCAGTGGCGCAAGCACGGGTGGCTTTGGCCGAGTCCACCTTCACCAACCGCATGGCGCGTTTGGAGTCAGCCCGTTTGCAGTGGAGAAATCACAGCGGCATGAACGCACCCGCATTGACTGACTTGGGTGACTTTGCCCAATTGATGAATGACTTTGGGAATGTGCCTTTGCCGCCGAGTTTGGACATTGCCATCACAGATGCGATCAACAACAGCCCCCAATTGCAAAAATCACTGTCAGAGGTCAAGTCTTCCTGGCATGGTTT
The DNA here is from genome assembly GCA_947458415.1 of Comamonadaceae bacterium. Classification (GTDB taxonomy): domain Bacteria; phylum Pseudomonadota; class Gammaproteobacteria; order Burkholderiales; family Burkholderiaceae_C; genus Limnohabitans. Next base: position 3,138 of record CANGZG010000014.1, read on the forward strand.
GGAACTGAGCAGAAGTGTCACACGACCCAAAATCAATGCCGAAGCCGTCACGCGCACGGGTCAAAATTTTGGCTTCGTGGCCGGACGCCAAGACAACATCACCATTGGCCTGAATTTGCAGTGGACGTTGCCAGTCAACCCGGGATACAAGCACAGCAACCGGGCGGCCAGAGAAGCCCTCATCGCTTCTGAAAGCGCTGTCGATGCCACCACGTACAAAGTCCGCTCTGCGGTCGAAACCCAGTGGTTTGAACTGCTCGCCAACCAAGCGTCACTCAGCACATTTCAGGTCTATGTCGACAGTTCTGCGCAAGTTGTCACTGCTTATGGCGAGCAATTCAAGATCGGGCGCAGGTCCTTGCTGGATGTGTTGAATGCAGAAAACGAATTGTTCACGGCCCGTACCAATGCGATGACAGCCAGCACAGATGCCACCTTGTCTGCCTGGCGATTACTGAGCTTGCGCGGGTACTTGACCGACTTTTTGGAGCTTTGAATTGATCTGGCACGCCATGTCTGCGCTTGCACTGGAACTCGGTGTACGGGTGTCATGGCGTGAATTGGCCAACTATGCGGTGCACATGCCTGCCAGCCTGACACCTGAAATCGCTGCTGTCAGTTTGCATTCGCATGGCTTGCGTGCTGACACGTACCAGGTCAATCACCTGTCTTCGGTTCGTTCCTTGCCTTGCTTGTTGCAATTGGCGGATGGCCATTGGGCATTGTTAACCCAGATGGATGCACACAGGGTGAAGGTGCAGGGGTTTTCCGATTTGGCCGACGGCCCATCGCCGCCTTGGCCCGAGTTGCAATGGGTGCCCCGTGACCAATTGCAAACACGCATCGAAGGATTGGTGATCACCGCGCAGCGTGTGACCTCCTTGGTGCAAAACGATGGCGAGGCTTCCCCCCATGCCCAAAGCGATTGGTTTTGGGGCGTGTTTTCACGCTTACGTGCGTACTACAGCGATTGTGTGGTGGCTGCCGTCTTGATCAATCTGTTGGCGCTGGCAGGGTCCATGTTTTCCATGAATGTGTACGACCGTGTCATTCCCAATGGCGCCATGCATTCTTTGTGGGCATTGGCCATTGGCGTCATGGTCGCAGCGCTGCTCGAATTTGGGCTCAGAAGTTTGCGCTCGCATGTGTTGGACGAGGCGGGCAAGCGTGCAGACCTGGTCTTGTCGTCGGCCATTTACAAAAAAACATTGCAACTCAAAGCCGAGCAACGCCCTGCCTCGCCCGCGCAATGGGCCAGCCAAGTGCGCGAGTTTGAATCGGTGCGTGACTTCGTCAGCTCCAGTACCTTGGTTGTGCTCACCGACTTGCCGTTTTGCTTGCTGTTTTTGGGGGTCATCGCTTGGATGGGTGGCAGCCTGGTGTGGGTGCCGCTGGCTGTCGGTGGTTTGATTTTGGTGTGTGGTGCGTTGACACAATGGCCTGTGCGCCGGTCGGTTGAACGTTACCAATACGAGAGTACCCAAAAACATGCCATGTTGATTGAAAGCATGGAGCGGCTGGAAACCATCACCGCGCTGGGCGCACAGGCCGGGTTTTTGAGCAAATGGGAACGCGTTTGCGCAGCCACCGCCCGAAGTGCCATGGCCAGCCGACTCGCTGCTTCCTTCACGGTCAATGTCAGCCAGTGGTTGCAGCAAATCGCCACCACCGGACTGATTGTGTATGGCGTGCATTTGATTTTGAACGGACAACTCACGGTCGGTGCTTTGATCGGTTGCAGCATCCTGGCATCGCGCGCGCTCGGTCCTTTGGGTCAAGTTGCTGGCTTGATGGCACGCTGGCACAACACCAAGGTGTCATTTGCGGCGGTAGACCGCTTCATGTCGTTGCCTGTGCAGGGCCATTCAGCCGAGAAAACATTCGTCAGCATGGAGAAATTCCAGCACCGCATCGAGATCGACCATGTGAGCTTCAGCTTCCCGCGTGCAGACAAACCGGTGTTGTCTGTGCCGCGTTTGCAATTCAACATGGGCGAAATCGCTGCGGTGATGGGCCCGGTGGGCTCTGGCAAATCCACTTTGTTGCGCTTGTTGGCCGGCTTGGTGTCACCGACCCAAGGCAAGATGTTGGTCGATGGGTTGGACCTGCGCCATGTTTCCCCAGCAGACTGGCGTGCGCAAGTGGCTTGGGTGTCGCAAGACGTGGTGTTGTTCAAAGGCAGTTTGCGGGAAAACCTGTTGATCGCTTCGCCGCGCGTCAAAGACGAACGGTTTTTGCAAGTGCTCAGCCTTTGCGGGTTGGACAGTCTGGTGATGGAACACCCGCTCGGTATCGACATGCCGTTGGGCGAGGCTGGCCATGCCTTGTCCGGCGGTCAACGACAAATGGTGGCGCTGGCGCGTGCCTTGTTGGCCGACGCCCCGATTCTCTTGTTAGACGAACCCACGAGTGCCATGGACATGGCGGGTGAACAACAGTTGTTGATGCGATTGGTGCCTGAGTTGAAAGGGCGCTTGGTGGTGTTGGCCACGCACCGGCCTGGCCCTTTGGAACTGGCCTCGCGCTTGCTCATTCTTGACCAAGGACGGGTGGCCGCAGATGGTCCGCGCGATGCGGTGCTGCAAGCCGTGAGCGAAGGCAAAGTCCAGCGTGTTCGGCCAGTGCTCAAACCGGTGACAGAGGTGGCCGCATGAACACTTGGCTCAGATGGCTGCTGCGACAACCCAAGGCGTCAGATGCAGCCCAATGGGCAACAGCCGATCCCGGGTTGATGACCAAGGTCAATGCGCACCGGCAAAGCAATGCCATGCAAGCCGTGTATGACCAGTACAACGACATCTACCTGTTCCATCTGCAGGCGCCCAGGGCTTGGACCCGCTATGGACTTTGGTGTGTGGCGGGCGTGATCGTGGCGTTTTTTGCATGGGCAGCGTTGTTCCATTTGGATGAGGTCACCTCGGCACAAGGCAAAGTCATCACGTCCAGCCGCGAGCAAATTGTGCAAAGCATGGAAGCCGGCGTGGTGTCTGAGATGTTGGTGAAAGAAGGGCAGTCTGTGGAAGCCGGGCAAGCCTTGTTGCGCATTGACGATGTGAAGATTGGCGCGAACATGCAAGAGACCAAAGCCCGGGTCAATGCTTTGCGCGCCACGGCGGTTCGACTGCGTTCAGAAGTGCAAGGGCGAGCGCAATTGAGCGTCAATGATTTCGCAGGCCTGCCCGCCGATTTGGCGCGCAACGAGATCGACACCTTTCAAGCCCGCAAAAAAGCCTTGGAAACCAATCTGGCTTCGCAGTTGCAAAACTTGAAGATCAGCCAAGAAGAACTTGCGATCACCGAACCTTTGGCGGCCAAGGGCTTGGTGTCTGACATTGATGTGTTGCGGATCAAGCGCAGCATTGCCGATGCCCGTGGCCGCATCAACGAACTCCACGACAAATACAAAGCCGATGCCAGTGCGGAGTTGGCGCGCATCGAAGGGGACCTGGGGTCACAGTCGGCCACATTGGCAGGCCGCGCCGACGCCTTCAAACGCACGGTGTTGTACGCCCCGAAAAAAGGGGTGGTGAAAAATATCCGAGTCAACACCTTGGGTGCCGTGGTGCACACCGGTCAGGACATTTTGGAAATCGTGCCCTTGGAAGACAACTTGCTGGTGGAGACCCGCATTCGCCCCACTGACATTGCATTTTTGCGCCCTGGCTTGCCTGCCATTGTCAAGCTCAGTGCTTACGACGCTGGCATTTACGGTTGGTTGGAGGCTGAAGTCATGCAAATCAGCCCCGACACCCTCAGGGACGAGATCAAGCGTGACGAAACCTTTTACCGGGCTTTGGTGAAAACCAAAACCACAGGATTGAAAACGCCCCAAGGCGAATTGCTGCCCATCATCCCCGGCATGCAAGCCCAAGTGGATATCAAGACCGGACAGAAATCGGTGTTGTCGTATTTGTTCAAGCCGGTACTTCGCATGCGTGAAGCCTTCAGGGAGCGTTGATGTCTCAACTCACAAAAAAAATCGGTTGGTCACTGCCATGGTGTGGGCTGGTGTGTGCTGTGCTGCAAACCCCGGCCTTGTCTGTGCATGCGCAGCAACCCGCCAACATGCCATCGACCGCCAAACCGTCTGCGGCCAATGTGAACGCGGACAGAGAAAAAACCCGCCAAATGATCCAAGGCGTGACGGCTGACCAACCCGGTGAGTTGGACCAAGCGCTGACATTGGGAACCCGCTTGACCACCCGGCGGCAAAAACCGCCCACACCCTCGCTTGCGGACATGCCGCCCGCCGTCGTCACCGAGGCTGACGCCACGCCAGCGCGCCGACCCAGCGTGCCTGCGCTGCCTCCGATTGTGTTGAACCAATGGCCGACCATGCTCAACCCAGACAAGTCGGTGGGCAGGATCAGCAACAAGCGCAGGGGTTTGGCCAACCAGGATGAATCGTTGGTTTACACCCCAGACTTTTCCAGACAGTTGCTGACATTTGGCATCATGGCCAAGTCGCCCTATATCGATTTGCCCGACAAGGAAATCAATGACGCGGCCGGCAACACGCTCACATTCAACAAAAATGCCGTGGACACCAGCCAAGCCAAAACGCTGGCTGAGATGGTCAAGCTCGGTTTGGGCAACAGCCCGGTGTTGGACCAAGCTTTGGCACAAATCGACATCGCGGTTTCACGCAGTCAACAAGCACGCTCTGAGTTGTTGCCCAAGGCCAGTGCGCGCTACCAGACTGGCCGTGAAAAGTCTGAACCCTTGAATCAACCGGTCAGCAACCATGCAACCGAGTCAACGTCGCTGCGTTTGGTGCAGCCGATCATCAATTTGCCAGCGGTGCGCGACTGGATGGCAGAACTCAGCAACGAACAAGCCACGGTGTGGCGCTCTTACGCAGCGAATGAATCGGTGGCTTTGGCCGTCACCAATGCCGTGTTGGCGCTGGCTTCAGCACGCATGGTGTTGGAGTTCTCAGACGAGCAATTGGAAGAGTTCAACAACTTGTTCACCTATGTCCAAAACCGCGCGCAATCGGGTGCAGCCAGCCCTGCCGATTTAGAACGCTTGCGCGCCCGGGTGTTGCAAGCCCGCCAAAACCGGATTGAACAACAGGCCAATTACAAGTCGGCGTTGTTAGAGCTTGAACGGCTGACAGGTGACAAACCCACTTCGATGCAATTGCCGTACCTCAACCAGCTGCCAGGTTTGCCCGCCACCCAAGCGCAAATTCGACAAATGGTTTGGGAAAGCAGCCAAGACTTGCGGATTTTGCGAAAGGACGTCAAAACACAAGAACAAGTGGTGTCTTCCATTTACGCCAGATTGCTGCCCACGTTGTCCCTGAACCTCGAGCGCGATGAAGCGCAAAACATGCGGGGTGTCAATCCGAAACAAATTGACAGCCGCATACTGGGTGTCGTCAATTGGGAACTGTCATTGGGGGGCAAAGAGTTCTACGCGGCCAGACTGGCCAAGGCTGAGTTGGCCAACCGGCAAAGCCGCTTGACCGAAGAAGCCGACCGCATCATGCAGGGCGTGGACGCGGATTTTGCGTTGCTGCAGTCTGCCACCTTGCGCATTGCCACAGCACAGGCAGAACAAGATGCGGCATTGTTGGTGTTGCAGTCTGTGCAGCAACAAATGAAAACCGGCCGTGTCGGGTCGATGCTCGAAGCCTTGGATGCCAACGAGCGTTACTTCTCATCGCGTCAGCGCTTGGTCCAAACATTGACGCAGCAAATGCAAGCGCATGCGCAGTTGTTACGCAGACTGGGCATGCTCAGCCAAGTGCAGTCCATGGTTAACCAACCCACAGACATCAATTCATCCATGAGCATGGTGAAAAAAGCGGTGTCAGTTGAACCGACACGACCGTCCGACAAAGATGCCAGACCCCAGGCCACGCCTGCAATGACGGACTTGCCAACACAAGCGGTCAATCAGGGTCCAGCCACTGAAATCATGTTGCCGCCGGCGCAACCCTTGGATGTCAAAGAACTGAACAACATGCTTGAACCCAATCCAAACACGGGCAACTCATCGCCATGACAGACACATTGCAAGTGAATTCCTCGAAGAAAACCTCTTAGGAAGCTAGACCATGGCTGCTGCATCTGAATCAAACGACGCGTCTGACATTTTTTGGCCTGGCTATGTGGACGCGGTCACCAACTTGGCCATCAATTTGTTGTTTGTGATCGCTGTCATGTCGATTGTGGTCATCAGCACCATCATGCAGATTTCAAAAATGAAGCCTGATGTGTTCAAGCCGGTTGAAAACGCGGTGACCAGCAAACCGCGCGCTTTGGAGGAGACAGACAAAACAGGCAATCCTGAAATGGCCGAACAACCAAATGCTTCGCCGGTGGCCCAAGCCCTGTCACCGTCCATGGCGAAAGTGCTTGAAGACAAATCCAAAGCTGAGCAGAAAGTCAAAGAGCAGACCCAGCAACTGGCCAAGTTACAAAAAGAGTTGGACTCACTCAAAAAAGTCCCGGCCTCATCTTCCAGCAGACCGTTGAACAAAGCCGTCGGTGGCACTGCCGATCAGGACACGCCAGCCGAGGTGGTCACTGCCAAAGACCTTCAATTGAAGCAAGCTTCAGGACAAAACCAAATGCTGCAAATCGGCTCGGGCGGGGTGTTGGTGGTTTTTGACAAAGACGTGGTGCGCTTGAGTGAAGCAGAGGTCAGTGACCTGTTGGACAAACTCAAGTCATTCATGTCAGCTGACAACAGTGGGTTCGAGCTGCGGGTGAACACGCCCAAGGGGTTTTCCGAATCCTCCCGCATCGCCTACTACCGGGTCAATGAAATCCGCAACATCTTGATCAAAAACGGCATCAAGCCGGCCAACATTGCCATGCGGGTGATCGAAAGCGACAACCCGTCTGCCAACAATGCCAGGGTGCTGGTCAAACCTGCCATGCCATGACGCCGATGCATGACCGCACCTTTCCACGCAAACATGACACCTGTTTGGTGTTGGGTTTGTTGTTGCTTTTGTTGGGGTTGTTGGCTTGGGCCGCCTGGGCGCCCATCGACAAAATTGTCAGGGCGCAAGGCCGCATCATCACGGCCAGCAAATCGCAGGTGGTCCAGCATTTGGAAGGCGGCATTGTTTCAGAAATTTTGGTGCAAGAAGGGCAAAAAGTGCAGGCAGGACAAACCTTGATGCGCTTGTCCGACGTGAATGCCAACAGCAACTTGTTGCAAGGCAAATCCCGACTGCAATCATTGAAGGCCGCACAAGCCAGGCTCAAAGCAGAGGCGCAAGGCAGTGCCAGTGTGTTTTTTGAAGAAGACATTGGCATCAGCATTCAAATGCTGGAAAAAAACGCGTTCGATGAGCGCCAAGCCCGCATGCGCTCGGAACAAGCGGCTTTGCAGCAGCAAATCAACCAACGACAGGCCGAACTCAAAGAGGCGCAAGCCCGCTCGCAAAGTTTGAGCAACGAACTCAATATCGCCAAACAGCAGGCCAGCATGGTCGAGGGCTTGGTCAAAAAAGGCGCGGCGTCGCAAATGGAGTTGCTAGAGGCCCAAAGTCGCACGGAGCGACTCAACACCCAATTCAGAGACGTGGTCAACACCATTCCACGTTTGATTTCTGCACAGGCCGAATATGCCGCACGCATCAATGAATCCCAGTCCAGGTTCAAATCGGATGCGCGCACTGAACTCAACCAAGTCAGCGCCGAAATCAACCGCATTTTGGCGGGCATCAAAGCCGACAGCGACCGCGTTTCGCGCACCGAAGTGCGCGCGCCCAGCACGGGTTTTGTCAATCGCTTGATGTTCAACACCATCGGTGGTGTGGTCAAGCCAGGCGAGGCGGTGTTGGAAATCACGCCCAGCGAAGGGCCGCTGGCGGTCGAGGCCAGGGTTCGCCCCGACGACCGCGCCAGTTTGCGCACCGGTTTGTCTACCCGCATCATGCTGGGCGCTTACGACTACACCGTGTATGGCGCATTGCTGGGCGAAGTGGTTGAGGTCAGTTCTGACACCTTGCCAGATGAAAACGGCCAACGTTACTACCGTGTCGTGGTGCAAACCAAACCTGCACAAGGCCCGTTGTCAGAAGAAGTCATTTTGCCGGGCATGACTGCCAGCGCTGACGTGATCGTTGGCCAGCGCAGTGTGTTGAGCTATGTGTTGTCCCCCTTGCTTCGCTTCAGTACTCGTGCCATGCGCGAGCCTCATTGACCCACTGCTAACTCACCATGAAACGACTTCAACGCTATTACATCTACATTGGCATCCCCATCGTTCTGATTGTTTTCGGTTCTGTGTATTTCCAAAAGGAAATCATGGGAACGATCGAAGGCAACCCCCACCCGCAAATCAATTACCTCATCCTTTTGTTGATTGTCGGTGGCTGTATCCAAATGATGGGCCATGTCTGGCGTATCAACCGCGAAGCGCGCTTGATCGATGCGTTTACCCGCACCATGGTGCCCACGCTCAGCTTGACGCAGGCCCGCTCATTGTTGAATGAGGACAAAGAACGTCAAACCAACGATGTGACAGATGTGCTGGAGTTGATACTGCACAACCATGACTCGGCCATCGGCGGGGTGCAACAGACTGCGATTGAATCAGAGATCGAGCGCTTCCACGCCCGGCAAAACCGCCGTCTGCTGGTGGCGCAGTTCATGTCCGGCATGATGGTTGGTTTGGGTTTGCTGGGCACGTTCATCGGCTTGCTCGGTGCTTTGCAAGAAATCGGCAAGCTGATTGGTTCGTTTTCGGTCGGCTCTGGCATGACCGATCCGGTGGCAGCGGTCAATGAGTTGGTGTCACGCTTGACCGAGCCCATGCGGGCCATGGGCGTGGCGTTCAGTGCGTCACTGTTTGGTGTGTTGGGCTCGCTCATCATGGGCATGCTGATGGTGTTTGTCAAAAGCGCCACCGTGGAACTGGTGTCTTTGCTGCAAAGCCGCTGCTCCTTGCTGACCAAGTTGGCCCATGACAAGCCAGGTGTGGACAGCGAGGCCAATCAATTGTCAGCCGCACTCAGCAAATTGGCCGAAAACTCACCGGTGTTGCAGGGCTTGATTGTTGCGTTAGACCAGTCAGAGCGGCGCGTTCGCCAAATGCTCAATTCCATGCAGGAATTGGTGGTGCAAATGAAAGACAACAGCGGCAAACAAACCGAGGTGCAACACCAAATTGCCCAACTGGGCGAGCAACACCAGCAAGTGTTGACCAACATTGAAAACATCAGAACCGATACCTTGGACGCGGCCAAAGAGGCGGCCAAAACCTCTGAATTACAGCGTCAGGCTTTGCAAATTTTGCAAGCCGAGCAAGAACTGCTCAAAACCAGCATCGGAAAAAATTCAGAATTGGTGGCATTGACCATGGACATGCAGTCCCGCTGGCTGGACCAACAACACGAGCAACAGGTGGCGCTGAACAAATCAACGGTCAGTACCGCCGAGCAAGTGGCGCAAGAACGCGCCGGCTGGTTGGAGCAATTGCGGATTTGGTTCCAATCCACCCAGTCGCAGCAAAACCATTTGCAAGACTTGAATGACCGGATGGAAAAAGTCATCGCCATCATGTTTGAGCAATCCAGAAATGCCAGCGCGTTTCAGGAAAATGTCCTGTCAGCTCAAACCAAAATGCTGGAACTCAATGCCACAGTCAATCAACTGTTGCAATCCATGGGACAACGTTCCAAAGAAGAAGCATCGGCTCGCACAGAAATGGCACACCAATTCAAAATGGTGTTTGCGGATCAGCAAGAACGCCATGAGCAGTTGATCAGCACATTGGTGAATTCGTTGACACCGTCCATCCAAAGCACTATGCTCGTGGCACAAAAAACCGCAAGCGGCATGCAAGAAAACCCTGCGGTGGGCGGCAGTGATGTCACACCAGCCAAGCCCAGCAGCACAGGCTGATTCACTGGCAAAACCTGAGCAGTTGTAAAGCGCAAGACAAGCAGTCTCTGATTATTACAAGCAGTACCAAATTTTTTTTTGATCCATTGCTTAACGGAGAGTGCCATGGCAGACACAGAACTGCGTGCTGACGGTCAAACTGACACTTCGTCAGACGCCAAACAACCCCCCATGCGCTTGTTGCAAGCCGAGGCTGCCGCAGCCGGTGGCGTTCAGTTCAGTCTGCCATTTGAGCCCAACGAGATTGCCAGTGTGGAAATCATCGACTTGGACATGGTGCTGGTCAATGCATTGGGTGAGCGGTATGTGCTTCCCCAAGCCGCTTTGCAAGCCACGTTGTCCCCAGACAAAGCCGTGGCCAAGTACAAAAGCGGGTTCATCGAACCCTTGGCCGAGCAATTGAAAAAAGCAGGCACGGTCAAGCCGGTCGAGGGCGGCAGCTACCGCATCGAAGCCTCTGACATCAAGCCTGTGCCGGGTGTGAACGACAAAGTGGGCTTTGAATTCAACATTGGCAAAGAGGGTGACGAGGTCAAAACCCAAGAACAAGTCGAGCAGTTGGCTGCGCAAGTTCAACAAATCTCTAAATCGCTGCAAACCGCCAGTTTGTCCAACAGCGATGCCGCGCCGGGCAAAGGCCCTGGACAAGGCCCGGGTGCCGGGCCGGGCACTGGCAAAGCCAGCGCATCGTCGGCATCTTCGGTGTCCACGCCCAGCGCACCGCCCAAGCTGAACGACAAGCCCAAGACAGAAGACTTCTTGTTCAAGGTGGAAGAACAGCCGGTCCAGAACAAACCCATGCTGGTCAGTACATCCAGCGCCAAGGTGACCAACGTCACGCATGGCAATAACAATTCAACCGATTTTGGCGAAATCGAAGTTCGCAGGATGTTGGCTGAAAAGCCGTTTGAAGTGCAGGCGGTGGCCAATCAACCGGTGACGCCCACGGGCCCCACGGTACCGCCGGAAATGGTGTCGAATGATTTGAAAATCCAATGGCTGCCCAGTGCAAAGAAATTGCTGTTGCGCTGGGAAAATGTCGATGGAGGCTTGCCACCCAATTTACGGGTCAACGACTTACTCATCAAAAACCAAGCGGTGGAAGTCAGTGCACCCACCACCGCCATCGCACGCATCAAACTCACTTGGGACATCGCAGACGATTTGCCAGTGGAAGTCCCTGTACTCAAGTTCAAATTGGTGGGCCAGTTCGTCGATGCAGACGGCAACACCTTGTCAACACGCGACATCCCATTCGAGTACGGCGACTTCAAATCGTTTTCGGACACCTCTGCGGTCGATGTGTTGTATTTGTTTGCCCGTGGCATGAGTTACCAAATCAAGGGCAATGCGGACGCGAACAACATTCAGGCGGGCGCAGGCCATGACCTCATCAACGGGGATGGCGGCGACGACACTTTGTCCGGTGGCCGTGGTGACGACACGCTGCAAGGTGGGGATGGTCAAGACATATTGGACGGCAACTCTGGCAACGACACGGTGAGTTATGCCGATTTCACGCAGTCGACAGACAGCATCGTGGCTCAATTGGACGGTGGCAGCACTGTCAACAAAGAAAGGGGTGCGAAGGGCGACACGCTGACCAACATCGAAAACATCATTGGGTCTTCCGGCAATGACCAATTCACTGGCAATAACCAATCGAACTTTATTTTTGGTGGGGATGGCGACGACACCTTGGACGGTGGCGGTGGTGGTGCGGACACCTTGGACGGTGGTGCGGGCAAGAACACCTTGAGTTATGAAGCATCCAAGCTCGGCGAAGGCGTCAAGATCAATTTTCTGCAGTCAAGCAACAAAGGGGGCGACGCAAGCGATGACAAGTTGGTATTTGGGTCTTTTGTCCATGTGATCGGCACCCGAAACGCAGATGAATTGACGGGTAACGCCAGCGATAACCAGTTGACTGGCAAAGAGGGCAACGACCTGTTGGTGGGCAACGATGGCAACGACACCTTGGAGGGCGGTGCAGGCAATGACACCTTGATTGGTGGCGTCGGCGCAGACAGACTGAATGGCGGGGGCACCGATGAGAGGAACTTGGTCAGCTACAAAGAGTCAAACGCCGCCGTGCAGATAGACCTCTCCAGTGCAGACCCGCAAAGCGGTGGCGATGCCCAAGGCGATGTGTTGTCTGACATCCAAGACATCCAAGGCTCGACCAACAACGACACCTTGAAAGGCGACGCCAAAGCCAACCAACTCTTTGGGGATGCGGGCGATGACACCTTGTCCGGCAATGCAGGCAATGACACTTTGGACGGTGGTGAGGGTATCGACACCGTGGATTTCGAAAACAGCAATGGGGTCACGGTTTTGTTGTTGTCGTCAGATAACGCTCCGCATGGGAAAGTCATCGATGGCATCGACACAGATCTGCTGAAAAACATCGAAAACATCCGTGGCTCGAACCTGTCCGACATGTTGTCAGGCAACAAGGAAGCCAACCGCATCGAAGGCCGCAGCGGCAACGACAGTTTGTTTGGCTTAGACGGCAACGACACCTTGTTCGGTGGTGGTGGCAATGACACCTTAGACGGCGGCAAAGGCGCAGACTGGTTGTACGGTGAAGAAGACACCAACAGCAGCAACCCGGGCACGGGCAACACGGTGTCTTACAAAAACTCCAACAGCTCGGTGTATGTGTACTTGGACAGCAGCATTGGCAACACCAATGGCGGTGATGCCGATGGCGACAAACTGTCTCAGATTCAACATCTGATGGGTTCTGATTTCAGCGACATCTTGGCCGGTGATGCAGCCAGCAACTTGCTTGACGGTGGCGATGGTGACGACACGCTGATCGGCGGGGCGGGCAAAGGCAATGACACGTTCATGGGCGGCATTGGCAAAGACACGGTGGTCTGGTTCGATGCGCCCAACCAAAACGGACAAACAAACACCATCGATTGGCGCAATGATGCCAAGCTTGATGACAAGTTTGAATCGGTTGAAACACTTGATTTTCAAAAAGACAGTGTCTCTAGCACGGTTCATCTGACGGCTGACCTGGTGCGTCAAATCGCGGATGCCGGCGATCAATCTGAAATCACGGTCAGGTTGTCGAGCACCGACAGCTATGTGATTGGTCAAAATGAATTGTTCGCCATCAACAAAAACAAGCTGACCTTTTACGCTGACAGAATTGGCGGGCAAATCATTGCAGTGGTCAACATTGACCAAGTCAGTTCACAGCCGCCGGTGGACACCACCTTGCAAGAAGTGGCCAGCCGAAACGTCTACCACTCAAGCAAATACAAGATGAACAACCTCAAGCTGGCCGACACCAGCAAGGAGATCGACACCATCAAACCGGTGCTGCTCTTGCAAGAGAAGCCCTTGCAAGTCAATGCAACCGACCCGCAGGTCACACCGCTGACACCTGACAGGAACGCCCTGGTGCTGATGGACTTGTCTTTACCGGGTTTGCCCACCGCAAACAAGGTGGTGTTCAGTTTGGCCGACAACAGTCCGCATGCTTTGCCTGACGGGTTTGGGTTTTTCGATGGCACGGGTTACCAAAAATTTGGCGACAACAAGACCAGCATTGAATGGACCGTCGATGACATCAAGGTTTCCAAAATCACCATGTGTTGGGATGCCGTGCCGGATGACCCGGCATGGGAAGCGTTTGACTTCATATTGGATGTGAAGTTTTACAACAACAACCAACTCGTCTCCATGCCGTCTTCCAGACTCGGCGACCCGATCAGTTTCAGGTTTGCCGATTACCGCAAGATGAACGAGGTCAATGCCTTGGGCGATGACAGCAAAGGCAACCCCATTTTGTATTTGCCAGCGCGTGGCATCAGCTATGCCATCAACGGCACCTCAAACAATGACAACATCAGCGGCGGACCTGGCCACGACATCATCAAAGCGTATGCGGGCAACGACTCGATACTCGGTGGCATGGGTGACGACTCGTTGATGGGTGGCGAAGGCGCTGACACGATCGACGGTGGCACGGGCAACAACACCGCCAGCTATGTCGATTCAAGCATTGGTGTTTATGTCGAGCTGGCGTCCAGTTTGAACAACAACACCAGCAAAGCCAATTACGGCACAGCGGCGGGTGACACACTGCTCAATGTCCAAAACCTGGTCGGTGGCAATGGCGATGACTGGTTTGTCGGCAACCAAGAAGCCAATTCATTGGTGGGTGGCGCGGGCAATGACACCTTGGAAGGGGGGAAAGCATCTGACACCTTGGATGGGGGCGAGGGCAAAGACACGGTCAGTTATGAAAAAGCACTGGCCATGAGCGTCAATGGTGCGCAATACGGTGTCACAGTCGATTTGAAAACACCTGCGAATAACCAAGGGGATGATGCGGTTGGCGATGTCTACATCAACATCGAAAACATCAAAGGGTCTAACTACGCAGACAAACTCAGCGGCGACGAAAAAGACAATTTGATCAATGGTGGTTTGGGCGACGACACCCTCGAAGGCGGGCTGGGTGCAGACACCTTGGATGGCGGTACCGTCAGCAACACGGACGTCAACAACACCGTCACGTATGTGAACGCTTTGGAGGACAACAGCGGCGGCATCAAAGGGGTGGCGGCCAATTTGACTGATGCGTCTAAAAACCAAGGCGTGTATGCCAAAGGCGATGTCTACCTCAACATCAAAAATCTGGTGGGCACCCGGTTTTCTGACCGCTTGACTGGCGACCAACAACACAATGTGTTGACCGGTGATGCGGGAGACGACACCTTGTCGGGGGGTGCCGGTGCAGACACCTTGGACGGTGGTTTGGGTGTGGATTGGGTCAGTTACGACAACGTGACGCCTGGCGCTGGCATTTCGGTCAGCTTGAAAACACCGACCACCAACACGGGTGAAGCGGCAGGAGACCGTTACCTTGGCATCGAAAACCTTCGCGGCACCCAGAACAACGACACCTTGGAAGGCGACGGGGCATCCAATGTGATTGAAGGCGGCGGTGGCAACGATTTGTTTTATGGCAGCGGGGGTGGCGACAGTTTCGTGGCTGACAAGAATGCCAATTCAACCGTGTCTTACGAAAAAATCAACAGCAGCATTACCGCGTATTTGGCAAGCCCTCAGCAAAGCCTGAACGCAGGCGGTGCCAGCCAAGACAAATACAGTTTCATCACCAACCTCATCGGTTCGGCATCGAACGAGAACAAACTGTACGGGGATGACAAGAACAACTTGTTGATGGGCGGCGCGTACAACGACACCTTGGTCGGCGGTGCAGGCAAAGACACGCTGATCGGCGGGTCTGGCATTGACTTGATCAGTTACGACGGTGACACCCAAGCGGTCACACTGAGCTTGGTCACCGGGGGTGCCAGCGGCAACGCAGAAGGTGACCAATACGCCAGCATTGAAAATGTGGATGGCACCGGGTTTGGCGATCAGATCACAGGCAATGAATCGTCCAACCTCATCCGCGGCGGGGCGGGTGACGATGTGTTGATCGGCGGTGGCGGCAGTGACACCTTGGACGGTGGCGACGGCGATGACATATTCAAAAATAGCGGCAGCGGCAACCACAGTTATGTGGGTGGCTCGGGCAGCAATACCGTCAGTTATGAATTGATTGTCAAGGGGGCTGGCGTGACAGCCGACTTGACCAAATCCTCGGGCAATACCAACGGGGACAACGGCAACCAAATTTTCAACCTGATACAAAACCTGGTGGGCAGCAAGCTGAACGACAAGTTGTACGGTGACCAGGAAAAAAACAACCTCTCGGGCGGTGACGGTAACGATTTGCTGGATGGCAGAGAAGGCGTGGACAGCTTGTCGGGCGGGCAAGGCAACGACACCTTGATCGGCGGGGCAGGGGCAGACACCCTGTCAGGCGGCGACGGGGAGGATTGGGCCAGCTACGAAACCTCGGTCAAAGCGGTCACGATTGACCTGACCGGACAAAACCCAAGCGGTGACACCAACTCCAACGACGCGCTGAATGACAGCTTCGACAGCATCGAGGCCTTGCTTGGCTCAAACTTGAATGACACCGTGATCACCGGTGAAGCCAAAACCAATTACAAATACGACGGTGGCATGGGCATCGACACGGTGGACTTCAGGCAATCCAGCAGCAGGGTCAACGTCAATCTCAAAACCCATCACTTTGGCTCTACAGAGTTTGCCAGCGGCGGATCTGCTGCCGGGGCGCAATTTCAAAATTTTGAAAATGTGTTGGGAAGTGTCCATGGCGATGTCTTGGGGGGTGACGACCAAACACTGATCGCAAACAACATAGACGCCGGCAAAGGCAATGATGTGGTCTATGTCACCTTGGGCAATGACACGCTGGCGGGTGGTGAGGGCATTGACAGTTTGGATTTTTCAGACATTGCGGCACCCGTGGTTTTGGATTTGAAATTGGACAAGATCCAAATTTCGGTCAACGGCAAACCTCATACCATCACTTACACAGGCTTTGAACAGGCAGAAGGCACGGCGTACGGTGACAAACTGAGGGGTAACACGGAGAACAATCTGCTGAACGGTGGCACTGGCGATGACACCTTGGAAGGTGGGACAGGCGTTGACACTTTGCAAGGTGATGAGGGTGACGATTATTTTCTCAGCGGAGAGGCCGTCCGCACTCTATTGGTGGGTGGATCAGGGAATGACACGGTGGACTACACCATCACCCGGTTGGAAAAAGTTGACATCACGGTCGACATCAGCCAAACCGGCGACGCGAAGGGTGTGGGGCTCAATGACAGCGTGAATGAGATTGAAAATGTCATTTTCAATTCTGGCAATGACACATTCACGGGTTCGACCAACACGGTGACAGTCATTGACAGTGAAGTTGAAGGGGGCTTTGGCAATGACAAGCTGACCGGTGGCATGGGCGATGACGTGCTGTATGGCGATAAGAAGGACGGCAGCACGTCCACAGACACAACGCTGGGCTACAACGACACCTTGGATGGCGGTGCTGGTGACGACAGTTTGTACGGTGGTGTCGGCAATGACAGCCTGTCGTCCAGCTTTGGCCAAGATGTGTTCCAAGGTGGGACGGGTGACGATGTCTTGTCGTATGCCTCGGTCAATCCGAGTGGAAATGCGCTGCTGATCGACATCTCGAACACCACCATGGGTTCAGGCAAGGGAAATGGGGATGCCCAAGGTGATGTGATCGGGCAAGACATTGAAACCATCATCGGCTCAGCCAATATTGACACGGTGTTTTATTCGGCAGGCAGAGACAACCTGACCACCCTGGTGGGCCATGCAACGAGAAAAGACACGGTGGACTATTCCATCTATGCCTTGCCCACATCGACTGCGTCAGAGCAAGTCAACAATTTCAGTCAATACTGGGGCTATTGGAATTTGTCGAACAACAATGCTTACTTTGTCATGTCTGCGAACTTGGCCACACCTGCCAATAACACGGGCGCGGCATCCAAGGACCGGTACGTCGACATTGACCATTTGAATGGCAGTGTGTACAACGACAAATTGGAAGGGGATGCCAAGAACAATTCGTTGTTTGGTGACAAGGGAAGTGATATTTTGCTGGTCTCCAACGGCACAGACACGCTGAACGGTGGCGATGGTTTGGACTTGTTGAGCTTTGATAGATTCACCAACTCGGTGAATCTGACCTTGACTGCGAATGGATCAGGCAGCTATACCTTTGGCACGGGCAATACCGTCAGCTACGTCAGCATGGAAGGTCTGATTGGTGGCTCGGGCAATGACACGTTGACTGGCAATGACGCAGACAATGTCATTGTTGGCGGTGCTGGCAATGACAGCTTGTCGGGCAACAAAGGCAACGACACCTTTGTCGGCGGTGCAGGTGCCGACACTTTCAACGGTGGTGATGGCACGGATGTGGTGGATTACTCTAATGCAGGCAACATCACGGTCAATTTGCAAGCCACCACCAATGCAACGGGTGACGCGAGCGGGGACAGGTTTACCAGCATTGAAAAGGTCATTGGTTCGTTGAGCTTCGGCAACACCTTCATTGGCAACTCGTCAACTGCCAACAGCATGAACTTGAATGAAATTTTGGTGGGTGGAAATGCCGATGACGTGTTTCATGCCAGTTTGGGCGCAGACAGTTACTACGGGGGCATTGGCAACGACACATTGGATTACCAATTCAAATCTGGTTACGGCACCAATTCCACCAATTCCACCAAAGGCATAGACATCACGGTCGACAGTTTCATTTGTGATGCCAGCGGCAACGCCATCGCGCCGTTGACCAAGTTCGCCACCAAAATTGGTTATGCGGGCTACAACACGGTGACCACCTTGACCAAACTCAGCGTGACGTCAGAGACCTCGATCACGGAAACCAAAATTGTCAACAACAGCAATGGCCAAGATGTCACGTTCCGTTACAAAATTGAAGGCAAAGGCAACCCGGGCGCAGGTTTGACCACCAGCACAGATGATTTTGTGGAAGACAAATTTTTCAATGTGGAAACCGTCCGGGGTACCGATTACAACGACAAAGTCACATTGGGCAATACCAGCAATTGGGGTTTTTCCTTCATTTCCAACAATGGCCAAGACAGCATGACGGGTGGCGATGGCAATGATTACTTGGATTTCAGAAAGACCGCAGGCGCAACCTATGGCAACGGTTTAGAAGGCAATTCGTTGGTGGGTGGATACGGTGCGGACACCATCATCGTGAACGAAGCGGACATGATGGACACCAATTCGAATGCCAGAAATTTCAAAATTTTTGGCGACAAAGACGGTGGCACTGCGGATGCGCCAATTTACTCGGGGGCCAACGGTGGCGCCAATTACTACGCGAATTTCTATGTGGATGAATTGAAAATTTATGCCAAAGATGCATCCACTGTGACGCCTGGCTCGACCATGGTGTCCATGAACTTGTTCAAGTACATCAACCAGATCGACCGCGTAGAAAAAATTGACATCAGCGCAGACAGTGTGAAAACAGAGTTTTTCTTGTCCGTGGCATTGATTCAAGGACTGGCAGACAACGCCAACAATTCCGCGATTGTGCTGAAACTCAAAAAGAATTTTGACAGCTACAAGATTGATACCACGGGAGGCTACACCCTCTCCACGAGTCCTGCGTCACCCCAGCCTCAAATCAACGGTTCGGATACACAGTCGTTGGTTTTCAAATCGGGCGCAACCACGGTTGCCACCGCGTACATCGAGTATGTCTGATGCCGCTGCCGCTCACACAGCCGTAACCCCTGTCAGTTTGTTGCAATGCATCGCAGGGGTGCTGCAAGGCCGCTGGGTTTGGCTGGCCATGTCCAGCCTCTACATCAATGCAGGCATGATGGTCACGCCTTTGTTTGCCATGTTGGTGTACGACAAAGTGGTGCACAACGGTGTG
>CANGZG010000015.1 GCA_947458415.1 Comamonadaceae bacterium
CCAAAGGCGTGGTCTGGGCAACACCTGATCAACAAAAAACCACTTGGTCGGTGGTGTACATCCATGGCTTTTCTGCAACGCGCGCTGAAACGGCGCCCTTGGCAGACGAAGTCGCGAAAGCCTTGGGTGCCAATCTGTTTTACACCCGACTCACAGGTCATGGGCTGGACGGTGCGGCCATGGGCCAAGCCACGGCACAAGACTGGATGGCAGACACATTGGAAGCGGTGCAAATTGGCAAAGCACTGGGAGACAACCTGCTGGTCATCAGTTGCTCTACGGGCGCGACCTTGTCGACATGGCTGGGCACCACCCCTGAAGCATCTGCAGTGAAAGCATTTGTGTTCATTTCTCCCAATTTCGGATTGAAAAACAAAATGTCCGAACTGATCAATGGCCATTGGGGACAGCAAATTGCCACGGCGGTGTCGGGTGACACCATCAACTATGAACAAACCGATCCCCGCGAAGCGGTGGCGTGGACCGGTTCATACCCGACGAAAGCCTTGTTCCCGATGATGGCGTTGGTGAAAAAAGTCAGAGACAGCGACTTGTCCACTTTCAAAACACCCGTGTTTGTTTTGTACAGTGCAGCCGATCAAACGGTTGACCCAGAGCAAATCAAAGCCAGCTTTGCAAGACTGGGCTCACCCCATAAAACCATCGATGCCGTCACTTACAGCCAAAGCAAAGGCCAACACGTGCTGGCTGGTGAAATTCGCGATCCGCCATCGGTCGAACCGATGGCCCAATCCATTGTGAAATGGACCCACACCTTGGACAAACCATGAAAACAAATGAACCGCATGTACTGATTGCAGGCGCTGGCCCGGTGGGCATGATCAGTGCACTGGTGTTAGGTCATGCAGGCGTGCGAGTGACCGTGCTGGAGTCATCGTCCGAGTTGAACAAAGATTTGCGCGCGTCGACCTTTCACCCGCCGACGCTTGACATGTTGGCCAATTACGGATTGACCCAGCCATTAATTGAACAAGGGCTGGTGGCTCGCTACACCCAACAGCGTGACCGGGTCAAAGGGGTGATTGCCGAATTTGATTTGTCTTTGTTGTCTGGTTTGACCGATCATCCGTTCAGATTGCAATGTGAGCAATGGAAATTGACTGATCTGATCAGACAAAAATTGGCCGAGATGCCGCAGGTGACGCTGTGCTTTGACAGCCGGGTTGAATCTGTCTCCCAGTCATCAGACCATGTGGTGGTTCAAGTCAAACAACATGGTGAACTGCATGCTTTGCAAGCGGACTATCTGATTGGCGCAGACGGCGCGTGGAGCGCGGTTCGCACACAACTGGGCATTGCATTTGAAGGCTTCACCTACCCGGAGCGTTTTTTGGTGGTCTCTACGCCCTTTGAATATGCACGGCACATGCCACACCTGTCTTATGTCAACTATTGTTCAGACCCGCACGAATGGTGTGTGCTGCTGCGCGTCCCCACCTTGTGGCGCGTGCTGTTTCCCACCAAAGAAGACGAGTCAGACGAATTTGTGTTGACCGATGAATCGGTGCAAACCCGTTTGCAACGCTTATTGCCTCAGCCGAACGACTACACCGTCGTTCACCGTACCTTGTACAAAGTGCATCAACGGGTGGCTCAGCAGTTTCGCCAAGGGCGGGTCTTTTTGGCAGGTGATGCCGCTCACATCAACAATCCGTTGGGTGGCATGGGCATGAACGGCGGTATCCATGACGCCATGAATTTGTGTCAAAAATTACTGGCTGTTCTACAGCAAGGAAAGCACACTGATACCTTGGATTTGTATGAAACGCAACGGCGCACCATTGCCATTGAATACATCAATGCCAGCACCGCGCGCAATAAAAAAGAAATCGAAGAGCGTGACCCGGTATTGCGAGAAAAAAACCACGACGAATTGCGAGCACTCGCGGCCGACCCTGTGAGCAGCTTGGCTTACCTCAGAAAAACTTCCATGATTGATGCGCTTGAACGCGCCGAGGCTTTGACATGATCGACAAAGGCATTTCAACCATCAGCCACACCCAACGACGCGCTTTGCTGCGCGAGCGCCTGACAAAAGGACGGCTCGTGGTGGCCCCAGGTGTGTTTGAGATGGTGTCTGCCAAGATGGCTGATCGAATGGGGTTTGAAGCCTTGTACATGACCGGTTATGGCACGGTGGCTTCTTACTTGGGGTTACCTGATGCGGGGTTGGCCACCTACACCGACATGGTCAACCGCGTGCATCAATTCACCAGCATCACGCAAACGCCCATGATTTGCGACGGTGACACTGGTTACGGCGGCCTGTTGAATGTCATGCACACGGTGCGTGGCTATGAAGCTGCCGGTGCGTGCGCCATCCAGTTGGAAGACCAAGAATTTCCCAAAAAATGCGGCCACATGCTGGGCAGAAGTGTCATCCCGGCACAAGACATGGCAGACAAAATTCGCGTGGCGGTGGAAACACGCAATGACCCGAATTTTCAAATCATTGCCAGAACCGATGCCAGAACCACCTTGGGCTTGGACGAAGCCCTGCGCCGTGCAGAGGTCTATGCGCGTGCTGGTGCAGATGTCTTGTTTGTCGAAAGCCCAGAATCGATTGAAGAAATGGAGCGGATTGCCAAACATTTTGATCTGCCATTGGTGGCCAACATGGTGGAAGGCGGACGAACGCCTGTGTTGTCGTTTGAGCAGCTTCAAGCCATTGGGTATGGCTTGGCCATTTTCCCCGCCACCGCTTTTTTGGCCGCTGGCGCAGCCATGCAAAGTGTTTACCAAACGCTGCTCACAGACAAATCGAGCGTCCAACTCACGCAGCCTTTGCATGACTTCCAAGCTTTTTCACAAATGATGGGCTTTGACTGGGTGAGCCAGTTTGATCAGCAATTCAAACCCAAAGACCACTGACCATGCATCGCGACGAGATCTACCGCAAACAAGGACTGGGTGACACCTCTGGCATTGGACAGCGATGTGGTTTGATATTGGTGGATTTCGTCAATGGCTTTGTTGACATTGACCAGCTTGGCGGCCCCCACATTGAAGCAGCAGCGCAAGCCTCGGTACCGTTACTACAAACTTTTCGACAACGACAGTTGCCAGTGGCACACACCCGCGTGGTGTTTGCAGATGACGGTTCAGACATCAATGTCTTTGCCCGCCGTGTCAAACCGTTGCAACGCTTGACCGAAGAAGCCCACAGCTCGCAAATTGTGGAACCCTTGAAACCCGCGCCCGGTGAATTGGTGGTTCGCAAACAAAACGCATCCGCATTTTTCAATACGTCTTTGGCCAGTTGGCTGCTTTTGCACCAGGTTGACACGGCCGTGGTCGTGGGTTGCACCACCAGCGGCTGCGTTCGCGCCACCGTGGTGGATGCCATGCAACACAACTTTCGCACCATCGTCATCCATGACTGCGTGGGGGACAGGGCCTTGGAGCCGCACGAAGCCAATTTGTTTGACATGCGACAAAAATATTCAGACGTGATGTCGCGTGATGCATTCATTGCACTGCTTACTTCTACCGCAAAAGGCCACGCAGATGACTGACCACTTGGGTTACCGTAAAAAATTTGGCACCTTGGGGCCCTCAACCAACACCATCGTGCAACCTGACTTCGACGACTTGCGACCCGTCGGTGTGACCAACCACTACAGCCGCATTGCCATCCCGAACGACCCTGTCACAGACGACGCCAGCTTCATGAAATTGGTTGACAACATCAACCTTGCCACGTTGGATGCGGTAGACATATTGCGCACCTGCGAAATGGACTATTTGGTCATGGGCATGTCCGCAGCCACCTTTTGGAATGGTCGCAGCGGTGCCGAAACCTATTTGCAGATGATGACCGAACGCGCTGGTGTCGGGGTGTCATGCGGTTCGTTTGCCACTGAAGCTGCACTCAACACGCTGAAAGTCAAACGCATTGCTTTTTTGTCACCTTATTTCGATGTCGCCAATGCGCAGGTCAAACGCTTTTACCAAGACTGTGGTTTCACTGTGGTGCGCGATGTGTGCCTGAAACGACCCAGCCCCGTGCAAATTGCGCACAGCACTGACGACATGTGCCGACAGGCCATCAAAGACATTGATGGAGATGATGTGGATGCGATTGTGCAAGTCGGTACCAATTTGTCCATGATTCGCTTGGCTGCAGCGGCTGAACTCTTTTTAGGCAAGCCCGTGATCGCGATCAACACAGCCACCTATTGGCATGCACTGCGCGCGTGTGGCATCCACGACAAACGTTCGGGCTTTGGCAGCTTGCTGGAACACCATTGACACAAGGAATTTCCATGTTTTTCTCTCGTTTTCTGAGCGGTGCAGTCAGCAGTCTTCTGGCCCTGACTTTCGTGTCTGCGCAAGCGCAGAACTATCCCGTCAAACCCATCAAATTGATCATCCCTGCCACGACGGGCACTTCCGATGTGGTTGCCCGAGCATTGGCACCACGCCTGTCAAACGCGCTGGGTCAAAGCGTCGTGGTTGAACAAATGCCGGGCGCTGGCACGAACATTGGCAACAACTTTGTCGCCAAATCTGCGCCAGACGGGTATACCTTGTTGATCAACGGTCTGCCGCTGGTGACCAATTTGGCGTTGTATTCACAGTTGCCCTACAACCCCATGACCGATCTCGTGCCTGTCATCGGGTTGGCCGAAGTCAACAACGTGGTGACGGTACATCCATCGCTGGGCGTACAGACCTTGAAGGAACTGGTGCAGTTGGCCAAATCCAAACCCGGCCAATTGAATTACGGCTCTCCCGGGGCTGGCAGTTCAGGGCATTTGTCAGCAGAAATGCTGGGTTTGAAAACTGGCGCACTGATGGTGCACCTGCCTTACAAAGGCAATTCCCAAGCCACCATGGATTTGTTGCGCGGTGAATTGCAAGTGGGTTTCATGAACCTGCCCATGGCTTTGCCGCAAGTCAAAGCGGGCAAGCTCAAAGCGTTGGCGGTGACGGGTGCCAAACGTTCCAAACTGCTGCCTGATGTGCCCACGGTAGCAGAGGCCTTGGGCATGCCAGACTTTGAATTGACCGCTTGGTTTGTGATCATGGCGCCTTCTAAAACGCCATTGCCGGTCATCAACTTGCTGAACAAAGAAATCGACAAAATTTTGAAAGACCCCGACTTCATCGAAAAAATCCACAACGCTGGCGCTGAAGTCATTGGCGGCAGTGCAGCTTCTTTTGAATCACGGATGAAAAAAGACGCTGCGCGATTGAGTGAATTGATCAAGCTGGCAGGAACCAAGGCCGAATGATGCGCAACTCACCCATGGTCAGCACCATGATGCCGGTGCATTTATCGATCAACCATTTTTTGGAGCGCGCCGGTTTGCTTTTCGGTACCAACGAAGTGATTTCAAGGCGGCCTGACAAAAGCTATATCCACCACACTTACGCCGATATTTACCAACGCACACGACAGTTGGCCCAAGCCTTGACCGATTTGGGTTTAAACAAGGGCGACAGGGTGGCCACCTTGTGCTGGAACCACCATGTGCATCTCGAGTGTTACTTCGGTATTCCCGCCGCGGGCGGCGTGATGCACACGCTGAATCTGCGTTTGTCTGCGGATGAAATTGCTTGGATTGCCAACGACGCGCAAGACCGCTTTGTGA
Source organism: Comamonadaceae bacterium (assembly GCA_947458415.1). Lineage (GTDB taxonomy): Bacteria > Pseudomonadota > Gammaproteobacteria > Burkholderiales > Burkholderiaceae_C > Limnohabitans. Next base: position 5,619 of record CANGZG010000015.1, read on the forward strand.
TCGTTGACGATGTGTTGTTGCCATTGTTAAATCAATTCAAAGACAAATGCCGTTTTGAGCACATCATCGTGGTGCCTTTTTCAGGCCAAGCGCACGCGGGCCCAGAGCTGGACTATGAATCTTTGCTTTCGCAAACCGACGCCACGCATTTTCAATACGCTGACCACCATGAAGACGACCCTGTCTCGATGTGCTACACCTCGGGCACCACTGGCAAACCCAAAGGCGTGGTGTATTCGCACCGCTCTACCGTGCTGCACACTTTGGTGGGTTGTTTGGGCGATTTCTGGTCATTGAAAAGCACCGACGTGGTGTTTCCCGTCACCCCGATGTTTCACGCCAACAGCTGGGGCATTCCTTATGGCGCGATGATGATGGGCGCCAAACTGGTGTTTCCAGGCCCGCACCTTCACCCAGAAGATTTATTGGACTGCATGCAATACGCACCACCCAGCTTGGCTTTGGGTGTGCCCACGATTTGGATGGGTCTGATTCAAACTTACGAAGCCGCGCTGCAAACCCAACCTGATCGATGGCGCTTGCCAAAAGGCATGCGCAGCCTGGTCGGTGGCGCGGCCGTGCCAGAGGCATTGATCAGGGCTTTTGACAAGCACGGCATTTGGATCATGCAAGGCTGGGGCATGACGGAAACGTCACCGCTGTGCACCGTGTCTTATCCCAAGTCGGAATTCGCCGACGCACCTGAACAAGAAAAATTTCGACGCGCCGCCATGGCAGGCGCACCCGTCCCCTTGGTGGATTTGCGGATTCGCGACGACAACGGCCACAACGCTGCTTGGGACGGCCAGCAAGTCGGCGAGATTCAAGTCCGCGGGCCGTTCATCACAGGCAGTTACCACCAGGTACCTGTTGAAGCTGACAAGTTCTCCGATGACGGGTGGTTACGAACCGGTGACGTTGCCAGCGTCGATGCTTCAGGTTTTGTGCGAATCACAGACCGCACCAAAGACCTGATCAAGTCGGGTGGCGAATGGATCAGTTCGGTTGACTTGGAAAATGCCCTCATGGCTCACCCCTCGATTGCCGAAGCCGCGGTGGTTGCCATCCCGGACATCAAATGGAGTGAGCGACCACTGGCTTGCGTGGTACTGAAGCCGGGTGCCGTGTTGGAGATCGAAGCGATGGCCAAGCACTTGCAACACATGGGGTTTGCGAAATGGCAATTGCCTGACCGTTATGAATTACTTGACCAAATACCCCGCACCTCGACAGGCAAGTTCTATAAATTGAAACTGCGCGAAATGTTTCCTTCCTGAACCGTTTCCGTTGCCAAACCCATCAAAGCTGGTCAATATCTGAAGATATTGGTTTATTTTGGGTAAATTGGACACAAATGAATAGGTATTGAATAGGTTTTTAAATGAAAATTGGGCTCACGGCAGAATTTGTTTAGATTTATCAGGTGGTAACCCTTATATTCAATCCATCGAAACAAAACAAACCTGTTTCAAACCTATTCAACCAAAAGGAAACCTTTCATGAACACCGTTCTTAAATCCTTATTCGTCGCCTCAATCGCCGCTTCCTCTTTGGTGGCACAAGCCGCTTGGGACTTGACCATTGCATCTAACAACGACCAGTACCTGTACGCATCTGCTGATTCATATGTTGCCGAAGGTGACCTGCGTTTCTCACGCCAAATGACCAGCAACGCTGCACCCGATGTCAATGGCTTCTTGTATGTCGAGACCATCGCCCAATTCAGCTGCACCAAAAATGCCATGAAGGTTGTCAAAGCAACGGGCTTCAAAACCTGGGATGACAACGGCCAATCTGTTGACAGCATGTTGGGCGCATGGCGTGATGTCAAAAACGGCAGCAATGAGCAAGTCATGCTGAACAAGCTTTGCACCACTTCTGTCGCAGAAGCTTCGAATTTCACCAACTGATCAAAAGACGCCCTAAAGAAAAAACCGACCTGATGGTCGGTTTTTTCATGAGTCCATCGATCGATGATTAATTTTTTTCTTCCACTTTGGGTTCTGATTTCTTCAATTGGTATGCATTGTTTCTCTGAATCCTGATCACCATGAAATAACAATCACGCTTGACGCCGCCGTTTTTGATCATGTCACAAAAAGTCGCACTTCCCGCAAACGAGGCCTTGCAATAGTTCATCTCATCCGGTTTGGTTTTCAGCGTGCATGAACTCAAGTCTTCTGCCATGGCTGCAAAAGAGCTCACCAAAAACATCATGCAAACAATTGATTTATAAATAGAAACCTCCACGAGTGAACCCCATTCTGAGGGCACATGTGGAATACATACACACAACTCCTCTCATTTTTGTAAAGTAATGTGGCATATATTTTTTTCTGGTCAGACAAATCATATTTCTCCAAACGATCAAGTAAAGAACTGTCCAGCAACCCATGCATAGCCGGGGATACCGACCAGCAGGTTCAAAGGAAATGTGATTCCCAACGACATGCCAAAGTAAAGCGATGGTCTGGCTTCGGGGATGGCTGTTCGCAAAACCGCTGGAACGGCTATGTACGAAGCACTGGCTGCCAGCACCATCAGCAAAGTGGCATCTCCGCGTGAAGCTTGGGTGAGCAGTGCCAAAGCTAGCGCCAGTGATGCATGAAGCACTGGCGCCAACACGGCATACAACAACAACCCGGCTGAAATACCTTTGATTTGGTGCATGCTTCGGGCTGTCATCAAACCCATGTCCAACAGGAAAAATGCCAGCATGCCTTTGAACAAATCGCCTGAAAACGGTTGCATCGCTGCCTTGCCAGCTTCACCCGATATCAAACCCACCAGCATGGCGCCCAACAACAGCAGTTGCGCGCCGTCGGTGAATGATTCGTGAAGAATGTGTTTCATGGAGTGGCCTGTGGGTGGGCCCGCAACTTTGAGGGCTGCCGCACCGTTTTGGCCGGCCAACCATTGCGCAGACGACTGCTGCTGCCTGAGCGAATTGGCAAAAATCACTGCGAGGATGATGGCGGGCGACTCCATCAGCGCCATGGCCGCAGCCATGTGACCACCAAAAGCAATCTCGTTGTTTTCCAAATACTGAACTGCGGTGACAAAAGTCACTGCGCTGACCGAGCCGTAGGTGGCCGCGACCGCTGCGGCATCAAAGCCAGACACAAACCGCTTGAGCACGACAAAACCCAGCAACGGGATCACGACAGACAGTGCGACCGCAGCACCCAAACTGGCAGCCACCTCATGGGTAAAGCCCGAGTGAGACAAGGCGAAACCACCTTTCAAGCCCAATGCCATCAACAAATAGAGGGACAAAAATCGAGAAATGGCAGGTGGAATCTCTAAGTTGGACTTGACACTGGCAGCCAACACACCAAATACAAAAAATAAAATCGCTGGGTCAAGAAATGCTTGCATGCGCTGTTCTCCTTGAGTGAATCCTAAAAAAAATCATGTATCTTGTAAAATCAATTCTTCAATTCATATCTATAGATAAAAACTGATGAACATCACATTCAGGCAATTGAGGCTTTTCTTGGCTGTGTTTGACAATGGCAGCGTCAGTGCGGCAGCCAAATTAACGCATGTCACACAGCCCACGGCCTCCATGCAATTGAAAGAAATCAGCAATGCGGTGGGAATGCCTTTGTATGAGGTCATCTCGAAAAAAATCTATTTCACAGACGCTGGGAAGGAGTTGGCGAAAACCGCTCGTGAAATGCTTCATGCTTGGACCACATTCGAGCAAACCATGGATGCAACCAAAGGTTTGGCCAGGGGCAAACTCAGAATTGCAGTTGTAAGTACAGCAAAATATTTCATGCCAAGGCTGATCGGCCAGTTTTGCAAGAAATACCCAGACATAGACATATCACTGGAAATATTGAACCGTGATGGTGTGGTCAAGCGCATGCGAGAAAACTTGGACGACTTGTACATCATGTCCCAACCGCCGTCTGACATGGACTTGCAAGACGACATTTTTTTGGTCAATCCCCTGGTGCCAATAGCCGCCAGTAGCCATCCATTGACCAAGAAAAATGGGGCTCCACTGAGTGCACTGTCTGATCAGCGTTTCATTCTTCGCGAAAAAGGGTCAGGTACAAGAATGACAGTTGACAAGTTTTTCAAGTCGCATCAGTTTCGTCCGGACATTCGCATGGAACTCGGCAGCAATGAGGCCATCAAAGAAGCCGTGGCTGGTGGCCTGGGCATTGGCGTCGTGTCAAAGCATGCCTTGCACGGTCACCAAAAAGAGCATGGGGTGGCCGTGATCAACGTCAAAGGATTTCCCATCACTTCGTATTGGCATATCGTGCACCCGGCCAAAAAACAATTGCCTCCAGTTGCATCAGGGTTCAAAGTGCATTTACTCAACAGCGTCAAATCCATCAAGAGCTGATGCTTGTTAACTGAACTGTCAACTGCAAAGTGAATTCACTGATTTGGCGAAACAAAATCTTTGCACAAAGCAAGCAAATCGGCCAAAGAAGCCACTTGCATTTTTTCCAACACTTGTGCGCGATGCTTTTTGACCGTGTCCGGCATGACGCCCGTGACTGCAGCAATGCTTTTATTGCCATGGCCCAACAGCATCAATGAAAAAATCTGCTGCTCTTTGCGGCTGAGCGATTGATACAGTTCATTGACTTTTGTGAGTCGCTTTTTGGTAGCACTGCGCTCAGCATCCAAGGTCAAACTTTTTTCAATGGCGTCAACCAATTGTGTTTGCGAGAATGGTTTCCATAAAAAATCCACCGCCCCACCCTTCATGGCATCAATGATTTCTTGCGTATGGCTTTCACCGCTCATGTAAATCACGGGTATTTCCCATGTTCGCTCAACCAGTGTGTTTTGTAATTCCAAACCACTCATCAAAGGCATTCGCATGTCTAGCAACAAGGTCGATGGCGATGTCTTGATTGCGGTGTTTAAAAACTCAATTGCACTTGAATAAACACTGACACCATACCCCAACTGAAGCAACACATTGCCCAAGTGAAGTCGTATATCGTGGTCATCGTCCACCAGATAGACATGTCCCAACAAAGCCATGGCTTACACACTTTCAATCACACCATCTGCCAGTCTAAGTCGAATTTCAATTGCTGAAAAATAATATTTAGTAGTTAACTTACGAATTAAATCGTGTGTATTTGTGAAGAATTCCCCATTTAGGGATGGGATCACTCAAACTTCAATGCCATATTCTGGTGCATGAATAGTCCAATTTTTTTCTGAATATGTCGTTGCAGTCTTCCTCAGCACAAGAAAAACTGACAGAAGTTGGACGTTTGCTGCAGCAGTCCAGAGTACGTGCTGGATGGACGATTGAGGACATGGAAAAAAAATTGGGTATGCGCGCCGAGCAGATCCAAGCCATTGAAGAAGCCAACACGGAATACTTTAAGAATAAAACCACGCAATCCCTGATATGGTTCGCAAGAATTTATGCCAAAAAACTGCGGGTTGACCTGTCGGAGTTGGTGTTCATGGATATCAAACGTGCAAGCGGGACTTCTTCGCAGCCTTATCAAAAAATACCTGCATTCCTGATGAAAAATAAATCAGATTCAAATGGGTGAAAGCACCCGAACAAAACAAATGGTGATGTTGGTTTTCGGATTTCGAGGCGCAATGGGGCTTGAATTGTCATGGTGCTAGACACACAAACCACCATTTTCATGATTTGCTTGGTCTACCTGATATTGCATGGGGCCATCTGGTTTGCATTACAAGAGTACCGAAGCCAGCAAGTCAAGTTATGGTGCCTCTCAGGGATTTTCAGCGGCATGGCTGTGGTATTACTTGCCTTGCGAGGGGTGGTCGCTGAGTTCTTGTTTTTTTATGTGGCCCAATTGCTGATGTTGATTGGAAATTGGGGGCGCATGGTGGCTTTGCGCATGTATTTACTGCCCGCACCACAGGCTGCCCCATACCGTTTTTATCTGATCGCAAACAGTGTGTATTTCATTTTGTTTTGTATGCTCATCAATGAAGCAAATGCTGAATGGGAAGCGCTGATGCTGTTCAATGGTTTTTATGCCTTGCTTTGCTTTGACTATTTCAGAATTGGCCAAAAGTTGTTTCGGCAGCATGAAACGCTCGGTGCCAAACTGTTGATGTGGGCAGGACTGACTTTCACAGTGACGCTGGGTGTTCGCGCAATGGGGGTGGCACTGGCAGGAACGATTGACGATTTGTATGCACCCAGCTGGCACCAAGGCATCATGGTGATCGGTCAATTCGTGGCCATCACGCTCAGTAATATTGCCTTTTTACGGATTTTTTTAGAGATTGCAGAAAGGCAAAAATTGCAAGTTGCGCATGAGTTAAGCGTAACCAATGAGCGCGCCGATGCGATGCAAAAAAGCAGCATGAATTTGAAGCAATTGTTGGAAGAGCGCGAAGAAATCATTCGACAGCTGAGCATATTCAACAAGACAGCAGGCATGGGTGCGCTGGTAGCCAGTTTGGCGCATGAACTCAATCAACCATTGACTGTGATTCAAATGAACACTGACATGATTGATCTGGTCATCAATTCACAAGGCATCACCCTGAATGAAAACACAAATATTCAGCATGCGATGAATGGATTGAAAAAAGCCAATCAACGTGCTGCTACCATCATTCATACATTGCGAAACATGTTTCGCAACGGCAACCGCGTTGTTACCACTTTCAATTTCAATGACCTGGTCAATGATGTGGTGCTGATCAGTCAATCCACGCTGCAAAGGCATGCGATTGAATTGAATGTACAACAGCATACAGAACCCTTGCGCGTCACAGGCGATAAATCCCAACTTCAGCAAGTGCTGTTGAATTTGATCACCAATGCATGCGAAGCTTTTCCAGAATCATTCACGCCACGCAAACAAGTGCGTATACAAACTCTGTCAGTGAACGACCATATCGAATTACATGTTTCAGACAATGGCACAGGCATTTCTCCTGAGATTGAATCAAATGTATTTGAGTTACTTCGCACGAATAAGGAATCAGGCATGGGCATTGGACTTTGGTTGAGTAAATCCATAGTGGAATCTCACAGCGGTTCAATCCAATTCATGACCAAGCGCCACCACGGCACCACTTTCACAGTTCAACTGCCTTTAACATCAGAAGCAATGTATTTTTAAAAGAAGCAGTTGAGGTCTGCTGTTGACAGGCAACTCAAACCTGAGGCTATACAAAACCTTGATCGGCAGTGCGCTGTAGCTATCAATTATTTTCCAGAATGATTTGCAGCGATGAAATTGCCAGATTCAGAATAGAACAGATACAGGTTAGATTTTGACTTATCACTGACGGCTGGATTGACAAACATCACTTTCCACTCTTTTCCTTTTTGCCCGTCGATGACCGTGATGGATTCAGGTTTCACTGATTGCCAACTGGATTCAATTTTTCCTCGTGAAATCAATTTAGCTTTACGCTGGTCAGCGCACTTGTAGACCACTTCTTTTGAAGCAGATTTATTGCCATGGAAATGACAGTCATCCCCGGCGCCGGCAATGGCAACAGTTGAAAACAAAAGAACCCAGATCATTGTCAAATAAATGTGAATGTTTTTCATCAGACTCTTTCATTAAATCAAAGTGAATTTCGACTGGTATCGGTTGCCTTTTCTATCTCCATGTCCTCATGGACATGGTGGTGTTCTTCAACTGGAAATCTGAACAGTTCTGCATTGGTGTCATGCTGATACCCGTGCAATTGAACAAATAAAAGATAGATACCCGCCATGATCAATCCCAAATTTGCAATATGGCTGAACCGAAGAAAAGCGCTCGATTTTCGAAAAAGCATCAGCAAACCCACCATCAAAACCAGTGCCGCAATTTGACCCAATTCAACACCGATATTGAAGCTCAGTATTCGCAGCATCATTTGCCAAGCATCCTCACCCAAAGGGAGTTGCTGTAGTCGGGTAGAAAGACCAAAACCGTGAAGTAGCCCAAAAGCAAAGACCATCCCAAGCAGATTTGGAGATGGCATGTTCAAATATTTTTGAAACCCACCGTTGTTATCAAATCCCTTATAGATCACACTGCACGCAATGATGGCGTCAACCAACCAGAAATTCCAAATGATGTGAAAATAAGTTGCAAAGATCAGTGTGATGCAATGCCCGAGTGTGAAAGCAGTGACAAACTTAACAATGTCTTTGAACGTATTTAAGAAAAATACCACGCCGAATAAAAACAGCAAATGGTCATAACCAGTGAGCATGTGACTGGCACCCAGTTCAATATATTGCAAATAACCGCTTTCTAACATCCGTTGTTTGTCGGCTTCGCTGATGCCATGTGCCAATACCAACAATGGCCAGGTCAGGCAAACCAGCAAGCCGAACCTCATGAGTGAAAATTTCATATGTCTTGTCAACTGATCAAATAAAGAATTGGTATTTCACTGCCACTCATCAATCAATTAAATGGATGTGATTGCGCTTTGGATTGGTCTTCAATACAAAAAATCATTGCCAAAATTCTAAATCTTCCTTTGCAGTCTTAAATTCCAAAAAAAATACCCCAAAATAATCAATGGGATTTCAGTATCTACTGCCATGAGTGCGCGTGCGCACGAATTAAATATCCTTTTCTTCTGTAAAAAAACTGAGCATTCAATGAAGATGCATCATAAATTGAAGTGACAGATAAAGTCGCTTACTGATAGTGGATTGGCGCAATTTGCAAGTCCCATTTCATCAATGCAGATTACATTAAAAAACATGAATTGAACAGATTTTTCGTGAATCATCGAAAGAAAAAATGCCTTCAACTACTTATGCTCTCGATTCAACATGGCGCCCGCTTCTGAAAGATTTGGGTGTATGTGTTGTGAATGTCTTGAGACGTGCTGGTCTGCCAGACGATTTGCTTCACCGCCCTGGTTTGCGCCTTGGAGCGGATGATTTTCATCAATTTTGGAACGGAATTGATGCAGAACTCGACGATGACTTGCTTCCACTCAGATTGTGTCAATACATTCGAAGTGAAACATTTTCTCCACCACTTTTTGCAGCCCTCTCCAGTCCCAATCTTTCTGTCGCCGTCAAACGAATTGCGCGTTACAAACAGCTTGTTGCACCATTGCGACTGGATGTTCGAGAAAGTGATCAGGATCTGACCGTTGAATTCATATGGGAAACCCAAGAGAGTCAGCCGCCTGATTCATTGGTACTGACTGAATTGATGTTTGTTGTAACTTTCGCTCGCATGGGAACACGAGAGCAACTTTGTCCTCTGACTGTCTGCACCAGTCAAGAAGTTGTTAACAAGACTGCCTTTACAGAATTTTTAGGTATACCCATACTAAAAGGCCCAGGTAACTTTGTCTCTTTTTCAAAGGCAGACGCGAACAGACCTTTTCTAACTGTAAACGAAAGTTTGTGGAATGCATTTGAACCTGAATTGAGAATGCGCCTTGCGCAACTGGATGCGCAGGTCAAAGTGAGCCAGCGAGTCCGCTTGGCCTTGCTAGAAGCACTGCCAGGAGGCGGTGTAAAGATGCAAGCTGTGGCCAAAAGAATTGGCATGAGCCAACGTTCACTTCAGCGACATCTGGAAGTTGAAGGGCTGAATTACAAAAACCTGCTGCAATCCATTCGTCAAGATTTGTCACAGCATTATTTGCGCAAAACTGAACTCCCGACTGCCGAGATTGCATACCTTATCGGTTTTGAAGAGTCCAACTCATTTTTTCGGGCATTTCGCAGTTGGACTGGCAGAACACCAGAGCATTTCAGAAAGACTTCACGCGAATCCAAAACCATTGTCTCGCCTACACACGAACGATGAACAGTCAGCATCGCCGAATTGGCCCCAGAATAAATTGACCAATGAGCTCAAATCATCCTCATTTACTGAATCGCGAATTCACTTACACGACTAAGCTTACTGAAAAGCAAAATGTTTTTGTCAATTGCATACTTTCCGGTAAGAATCAAATTGAATCTTATAAACACGCTTACGGTACAAAGTCCTCTAACAAAGTCATAGGTATCAGTGCCAATGCTTTGCTTAAGAATCCTAAAATTATTAAAGCCATTCAGACTCGACAAATTGAGCAACAAAAGGATTTGAACAACGCTCTAAAGCATCAAGAAATTCAAATGTATTTGGCAGATGAACTCACACATCTTTATCCTAAAATTAAAGATGAATCAACGCAGGTTCGAATTTTAGAAATGTTATTTTCAATCAGTAAAAATAAAGTTTTTTGACTGTTCAACATGCATGCAACCCATTTTCTCAGTCACAAATCCTCGCTCATGTTTTTTAGACTCATTTGCGCAACTTTTTTTGCATTGTCAAACGCAGCTTTAGGTACAGGCACCATGAAAACCACATCCGATCATTTTGATGGCAAATATTTTTTCAACCAGCCTGCTGAGCCGCAGATGGAAAGTGCATGGAAAATTTGGTGGTATTTCTTGACAGCAACTCGCATCGACACCGTACCCGCTCAAACTTTGCCGGTGCAAACATTGTCATGGCCAAAATGGCAAGAATTACCAGCCAATAACGTGCATGTGGTTCGTTTAGGTCATGCCTCGCTGTTATTGAAATTGCATGGACAACAATGGTTGGTTGATCCGGTTTTCAGTGAGCGTGCTTCACCTCTCAGCTTCGCTGGTCCCAAACGCTTTCATCCTGTACCCATCGATGTCAATACCATGCCGATGATGGATGGCTTGCTGATTTCGCATGACCATTATGACCACCTTGATGCCGCCACCATTGAACGCATACACCCGAAAGTCAAACAGTTTGTGACCACTTTGGGCGTGGGTAAAAGACTTCAGGGTTTTGGTGTTCCTGCTGAAAAAATCACTGAGCTGGACTGGCATCAATCCATTCGATTTAGCAACGTGAACATCACCGCACAACCTGCTCAGCACTTCTCTGGTCGAGGCCTGTTTGATAGAAACACCACACTCTGGGCCTCTTGGGTAATTGAAAGTCAATCAGATGAGCACTTGACCAAGTTGTATTTCAGTTCAGACTCAGGTTACTTTGATGGGTTCAAGAAGACAGGTGAAAAACACGGTCCTTTTGATTTAGCCTTGATTGAATCTGGTGCTTGGGACAAGATGTGGGCAGGGATACACATGACACCCGAACAAAGCGTTCAAGCGCATATTGATTTACAAGCCAGAGTGATGATGCCGGTCCACAACAGTACTTTCGACTTGGCGCTTCACCCTTGGCATGAGCCGCTTGAGCGCGTGACCGCTGTCGCTCAACAGCGCGGAACGTTGTTGGCAACGCCCATGATGGGAGAGGTCTACACAGTCGGCACGGTACCCAAGGTCAATCATTGGTGGCGTGCCTATATGCGCTGAAATAACAAAACTTTCGATGGGAGATTGAACCATCACTGCTTGAAAAGCCTGTCTAAATGCTGTGCCAGATGGATACAGCCCAGAGCAAAACATAAACAGATGCACCGACAAGCAATCCCATCTTGGCAAAGGAACCCATGACATTCACGGCGATCAGCCCCCACAGTGGTATCAACTGCTGCGCATGTACACCCAAAAAATGTGAAGGCCGAATGTCCTTGAACCCATGCCAGCCAACAACAGGTAAACCTTGTCCTGCGGGCGGTTGATTGCCCCCCAGCATGAAACCGCTGATGGTTGAGAGGACAAAGGTCAATACAAGCCCAAGAACCACGCCGAGCGTCTCAACTGGCATGATTTCAATGCTTTGCGCTTTCCAAATTTCCCACGCCAGCCATGCTTGAGTAAAAGTTAAACCCACAGCAGCCAAACCCATTAAACCAAACATGAATGCATGAAACGGGTCACTGACGTTGTAGTGCGATGCAGATGCCTGCGAAGCTTGGTAACTGATGTAAATCACCTCAAACAACGAGGTTGACACCAATAATGCAACTATCCAGACATATGCTTTTGTATGCTCAACATTTGAATTTGCAACCTTAAGAATCCATACCGTCGTCAAAGCAAACAAGGATGTGGCAACCATGAATTTCATGGGCTTGACCCAAACACCGACTTCTCGTATTACCCTGTCATCACTCAATGACCACATTAAAGTACATACGCATGCGACAAGCATGAACAACCCATAACTGACCAAAATTTTCGAAGTCCCACACAGAGACTGCCATGTCAGGTTGGCTCTCAGGATATGATGCATTAAATTCATTTATTTTTTCATGTCACTACGCTACATCGTCAGTTTATGCTTTTTGCTAAGCCTGTTTCCGCTCACTGTAAACAGCCAACACTTGTTCGGAAATCCTAGTTGCACGGATTGGCAAAAATTGCGTCTTACCGACAAAATAACTTGGCTCAATGCTTACCTTGTGCCACTGAACTTAACCAACGTGTCACGAAAGAAGCCACGCGTTGATAAATTCAATCAGCTTAAGTCGCTTGATACAGTGGTTGTCTATGTTGACAACTTCTGTACGGCAAATGCCAATGACTATGCATCTGCAGGTGCCATTCTTTTTTTAGATGAATTGACCATGGAGAATACATCGCACTGAGTTTGAGCTGTCTTTTCAAAGGTAAACAAATACATCGCACATGGATTTTTTAATGGCTGAAAATTTGCGTGTATGTAGAATTTGAAAAAGCTTTATGTGATCCACTCCATCTATGAATATCATTGTCAACGCCACTGTCAAAGCTCCTATCGAAATGGTTTGGGCCTCTTACACCCAACCGGAAGATATCAAGCAATGGAATGCTGCATCTGATGATTGGCACACCACGGTGTCCCATGTAGATTTGCGAGTTGGCGGCATTTTTTCATCTCGTATGGAAGCGAAAGATGGCAGCTTTGGTTTTGATTTCTCGGGCACCTACACGAAGATTGTTCTGCACGAACTGATTGAATATGCATTTGGTGATCGAACTGCTTCCATACAATTTACGCCAAGCATTGAAGGGGTAAACGTACGCATTTCTTTTACACCAGAGTCTGAGCATTCGATTGAACAGCAAAGAGAAGGATGGCAAGCTATTTTGACTCGATTTGCAAAGCATGTTGAATCAAAAATACCATAGCTTAGTTGGTTAACCAGACCAAGTTGAATATTGAGCTGTAGCATCCAAGCCTTCAGCAATGCCCCATGAATCTATTTAAGAAAAATTCAGGCAACCCTTGTCAGCCTCAATTAAACCAATAAGAATTTTTACTTCTAGAAACGCTAACTTATCGCATTCAATTTGACAATCTGCTCTGAAAGAACTTTGAAATACTTAGAAGCTTTACGTGAAGGATATAAAAATTTGACTCTACGATCTGAAGTATGGATGTGTACTTCAATTAATTTCATTTTATGAAGTTGCTTGATACGCTTAGCCATGGTATTTTGACTTAGCAAAAGATTTGATGAAAATTTCAAAGCTTGCATCATTGTTGTTTTATTACCTTTGAAATTTTCTAAAGCTATAAACTCAAGAAGTTTTTCAGCAACAGGGTCAAGTCCTGGCAAAAAAAATTGCGAAGACTTTGCAACCAAGAAATCAAAGTAGGGATGCTGTGATAAGTTCATATTAAACCCACATCAACCTCATAAAACATCGAACGAGACCAGACCACAAGCAAACATGGAAGTCTTCTTTGAAGAAACATTATTACTTTCCATTTTTCAGAGACCGCTTTATCAGATCAGCCATTGTTTTCACGCCAAGTTTTTCCATGATGCGCCCCTTATGAACTTCAACAGTGCGGGGACTGATTCCAAGCAGATTTCCTATCTCTCGATGGGTTAAGCCTTGAGATACAACGCTGAAGACTTCTTTCTCTCGCGGCGTCAAACTGTCTTGTAAAAAATCATCCTCAATCGCATCTTTCTTTAACTTTAGCTTGGCAAATGCAATATCAAGCGCGACCAAGACTTTGTCCATCACGACTGGCTTTTCAAGAAAATCAACCGCCGAGTTGAGAAAAGCTGCTCGCATGACAGAGACATCTGCAAATGCTGTTAAAAAAATAATTTCTAATGGAAGATTTATATCATTTATTTTTTTTTGCAACGTCAAACCATCCATTTCACCCATTTTCAAATCAAGTATGAGGCAGCACGGTTTTGTAGGTGGAGCGCTCAGAAATGCATTTCCACTGTTGTATGTCCTGCAATCAAAGCCCTTTAGCCCAAGCATCAGCGAAAGAGAGTCTCTGACCTCAAGATCATCATCCACTATGCATACCAATTTATCATTCATCTTGATGATTTTTTTCTGTGGGCAAGACAATTTCAAAACTTTTGACAGGTTTATCTACATATCGAAGAACACTTCCATTGTTCTCAACAAGTAACTTGCTGATAGAAAGTCCTAAACCTAAACCGTCTTTTTTTTGTGTGTAAAAAGGTTGAAAAACTTGCGCTACCAGTTCTTCAGTGAGTGGTTCGCCTTGATCAATAACTTGAATGCAAACTGTATGAGCACCAATGTCAACAACTTTAATGGATACAAGCATTCCAGGCTGTGAGGCTTCCATTGCATTTTTAAGCAAATTGCCAATTGCAGTACTCATCTGCACCAAATCAACCATCACAGTATCGTTTTGATGAGTGTAAACTGTTTCAACCTTGATTTCATTTTTGACGATCAAACGCTCAACACAGTCATTAATCATTTTTTTCACTGAGGTGCTTTGCAAGTTTGAAGCACCCCCGATGAAATAACTTCGCAAGCCACGAACTATGTCACTGGCTCTCAGTGTTTCGGAAACTACTTTCTTCAAAATATCACGTGCCTTTCGGCGTGTTTCAACATCATCTTCTTCGCTTGACAATAACATCATTGCAGACTCTGAATATGCACTCAGGGCGCTCATAGGCTGATGTAACTCATGCGCCAGTGAACCAGCCAACTCACCTGCAGCGATCAGTTGAATGCTGTCGCGTAATTGCTGCTCAGCTTGCATACGCTCATCCACAACCATTCCAATGATTAAGCCTGTGAGAGACAAGGTAAGCATGACGATCTGCAGATCCATCAGAACAGATGGAGAGGCCCCTAAACCGCTTGTAGAAAAAACCAATGGCAACTGTACGATTGCAGCAGCAAACGTTGCCCCCGGTAATGAATATGTTGCTGCGAACAAACCCACCACAAAGAACAAGCTGAAAAAATAGTTCATCTGATTGTCCATAGGCAGGCTAAACACAAACCATAAGCAGCTCAGTAAAAGTGCAAGCAGCATCCAAAAAACCCCACTGCTGAACATCTCTTTATACTGAGATTGTCTGCGCTTGTTGGTTGCCACAAACACCAATGGCAAAACAACAAAGAAGCCTAATAGATCTCCAATAAAAAATCGATGCAATGCCTCCCAAGTACTTTCACTTGGAATACTTCCAATCATTGTTTGAGTTGACACATAACTAACAGCTGTGATACCACTACCAATCACAAGAACTGCACCCAATTTCAAAAGCTGATTTCTTTCGTAGATCTGAGGTCGAGTCTTGAGCAGGAATTTGAAAAAAAATGCGATGCTGGCATAACAAGCGACCAGAACCGCATTACCAAGAACAACTGCTGGCGTGAAAAAAGAAATATTTCGAACGAGTACATCTGCTAATCCTAGGGTGATGTACAGCCAAGCCATCCAAGCACTTCCTGCCCAATACAAAAATAAAACATCTAATGCAGCTGGCGGATTCCAAGGGGTGATGTTGAGGTGCCCTATTGGATGGATATAGCTCAATTTATCTACAACAATGAATACACAGCTGAAAACAAGTGCTTTTAAATACTTATTCATTAAATAGATTCTTAGCCTTGAGCTGTGCTGGAGGCAACATAGTAGGCGATAAGAACAATTGCAACAAATACAAGAAAACCCGCAACATCCTTGTAGTAAGTTTCCTTTTCTGAATCCCGCTGCTTTTGCGGTGGACTGAATTTGGATTTGATCTCGTCAGCCATGGGTCATTTACTTCTTGGAGTTGAAATTTGTCTGAAAACATCATCAGATAAGCGACACAAGCAAAACCCGCCCCACATCATGACTATGGCTACACTCATAATGATCAAAAATTCAGTCAAATCCAAGTCTGATAGTGATACCAATATGATTATGAGCAATCCGCTCACTATCAAAGAACGCCCCCATCTTCGCGCTTCTTCTATATCGTTAACATTTGTGGTTGACATGAGTTGAATTTATCGTGGTTCTGCCTATTTGTGAATTCGATTATTGCCGTACGGTATTGCCCGTATAAGCAATAAAACAAGTAAGGGGCTACCCATACGGCAGCTTACGAATTGCTGGTTTATTCAATACGCATTACGCTTGAACCATGGCTATCAAATTAGACGTGCATGGGATTTGGAGCTTTGTCCTTGTGCTCAATAGCATGTTGTTGTTTTTAATTTCACTGCGTTTCAGCACAGAAAATGTCATTCCAGTTGGAATATGGTTGCTGAGTGCATCACTGCTTTTATTTGGAGTTTTATTGAATGCAAGAGAATCCATTGAAAA
>CANGZG010000016.1 GCA_947458415.1 Comamonadaceae bacterium
AGCGAATTCAAACCGGTGAATACGCCAAAATGTTCATCTTGGAAGGCCGCACTGGCTACCCCAGCATGACCGCACGTCGCCGTTTGACCGCTGACCATTCCATCGAGAAAGTGGGCTCACAACTGCGCGCCATGATGCCTTGGATTGCCAAAAACAAACTGGTTGACCAGTCGCGCAACTGATGAATTACCCTCATCCTCTGCTTGCAAGAGAAGGCTGGCCTTTCATTGGGCTGGCTGCGCTTTTGTCTTTGGTGGTGACATGGCTGTGGGGCTGGAAAGTGGCCTTGCCGGCTTATGTCATTTTGGTATTTGTCATTCAATTTTTTCGCGATCCCCCCAGAGCCATTCCCGAACAAGCCAATGCCGTGCTTTCGCCGGCCGACGGGCGCATCGTGAAAATCGAAAAGGTCAGAGACCCTTACGCAGACCGTGATGCTTTGCTCATCAGTGTGTTCATGAATGTGTTCAATGTCCACAGTAACCGCGCCAGTGTGACTGGCCGTGTCAGAGCCGTGCATTACTTCCCGGGTTTATTTGTCAATGCCGATTTAGACAAAGCCTCAACGGAAAACGAACGCAATGCCGTCATCATCGACACCCATGTGGATGGACAAAACCAAGTCGTCACATTGGTACAGGTCGCCGGACTGATTGCTCGCCGTATTCTTTGTTATGTGCATCCCGGCGACGCACTCGACAAAGGCCAACGCTACGGGTTCATCCGATTTGGCTCGCGTGTGGATGTGTATTTGCCCCTTTCTGCCGTGCCTTGTGTTGCCCCTGGTGATGTGGTGTCAGCCACCAGCACCGTGTTAGCCACTTTGTAGAAATGAGTTCACCAGACCCTGTGGACCCCATCGAAGAAGCGCCTAGTCGCATGCGCAAGGGCATTTATGTGCTGCCCAACCTGTTCACGTTGGCGGCTTTGTTTGGTGGGTTTTACGCCATCGTCATGGCCATGAACAACCAGTATGAGTCTGCAGTGATTGGGATTTTCTCTGCCATGATCCTTGACAGCCTCGATGGTCGGGTCGCGCGCATGACCAATACCCAAACCGAGTTCGGCGCACAAATGGATTCTTTGGCCGACATGGTGTCTTTCGGCGCTGCGCCTGCCCTCATCACTTATGAATGGGTGCTGAAAGATTTGGGACGCTGGGGTTGGTTTGCCGCGTTTGTGTATTGCGCCTGTGCCGCACTGCGTTTGGCCAGATTCAATGTCAACACCTCTGTGGTGGACAAGCGGTTTTTTCAGGGCATGCCTTCTCCAGCCGCCGCCGCGTTTGTCATGGGTTTTGTCTGGTTGATCACTGAGTTGGCCATACCCAGATCAGATGTGTCTTGGGTTTGTTTTGCCGTTTGTCTTTACGCTGGGTTGACCATGGTCAGCAATGTGCCGTTTTACAGTTTCAAAGACTTTCAAATGCGCAAAAGCGTGCCATTTGCCGTCATCGTTTCCATCGCGCTGGTCATCGCCGTCATCAACATCAACCCACCCATCGTGTTGTTTGGATTGTTTTTGGCCTATGCCCTGAGTGGTTACGTGGTGTACGGTTGGCGTCGAACCAAAGGCTTGCCCACCAGTGTGATCAGCACTTCCACTGACGAGCCCGATGAGAAAGGGCTTCACTGAGAGCGTGAGCCATTTCAAAAAAGTTTTATGCTACATTCGAGAAATGAACATTTTGAACAAGCTACTACGTAACGGCTTTCCCGGGCCCAGTCGTTAACGCTTGCACGATGATTTCCAAGGCCCGTATGCACCCGCAACGGGCCTTTTGTTTTGGTGCCGACGGTTCAAGCGGTGATTGCAAATTCAGGAGTTGAATGATGACCGATAAATTGATTATTTTTGACACCACTTTGCGTGACGGTGAACAGTCGCCAGGCGCGTCCATGACCCGTGACGAAAAATTACGCATCGCCAGACAGCTCGAAAGATTGCGGGTAGATGTGATTGAAGCCGGATTTGCCGCCAGCTCTGACGGTGATTTTCAAGCGGTCAAAGCCATCGCCAATGCGATCACCGAATCCACGGTGTGTTCGCTTTCGCGCGCCAACGACAGAGACATTTCCAGAGCGGCCGAAGCCCTCAAAGGTGCCAAGCGGTCTCGCATACACACTTTCATCGCGACCTCTGCTTTGCACATGGAAAAGAAATTGCGCATGACGCCTGACCAGGTGTTTGAGCAGGCCAAGCAGTCCGTTCGATTTGCCCGTAACCTGGTCGCTGATGTGGAGTTCAGTCCCGAGGACGGTTACCGCAGCGATGTTGACTTTCTTTGCCGCATCCTTGAAGCGGTGATCAAAGAAGGTGCCACCACCATCAACGTGCCTGACACCGTGGGTTATGCCGTGCCAGAGCTGTATGGCAATTTCATCAAAACCTTGCGCGAGCGCATTCCAAATTCTGACAAAGCCATTTGGTCTGTGCATTGCCACAACGATTTGGGCATGGCGGTTGCCAATTCTTTGGCGGGTGTGCAAATTGGCGGTGCGCGGCAAGTGGAGTGCACCATCAATGGGTTGGGCGAACGCGCTGGCAATTGCTCGTTGGAAGAAATTGTCATGGCGGTTAAAACCCGCAAAGATTACTTTGGCTTGTCGCTGGGCATTGAGACCCAGCACATTTTGGCGGCCAGTCGCATGGTGAGCCAGACCACGGGCTTCGTGGTGCAACCCAACAAGGCTGTGGTGGGTGCCAATGCATTTGCCCATGCCTCGGGTATTCATCAAGATGGCGTATTGAAGGCGCGCGACACCTACGAAATCATGCGAGCAGAAGATGTGGGTTGGAGCGCCAACAAAATTGTGCTGGGCAAATTGAGTGGAAGAAATGCGTTCAAACAACGTTTGCAAGACCTGGGTGTCGAACTCGAAAGCGAGGCAGAAACCAATGCAGCTTTCACTCGATTCAAAGAATTGGCTGATCGCAAGAGCGAAATTTTTGATGAAGACATACTGGCGCTGGTCAGCGAAGAAAGCGTTTCGCATGAAGACGATGTGTTTGGCTTTGTGAAGTTGTCGCAACGCAGTGAGACAGGCGAACAACCTTACGCCGCCATAGTCTTCACGCATGCTGGCAAAGAGGTGTTTTGTGAATCCGCTGGCAATGGTCCGGTCGATGCCTCACTCAAGGCCATTGAAAAACACGTTCAAAGCGGCGCGGAAATGGTGTTGTATTCCGTCAACGCAATCAGTGGATCCACTGAAAGCCAAGGTGAGGTCACGGTTCGGCTTCAAAACAACGGTCGCATCGTCAACGGTGTGGGCGCAGACCCCGACATCGTGGTGGCGTCAGCCAAGGCTTACCTGAGTGCGCTCAACAAACTGCAAAGCAAGGCTGAGAGGGTGGCGGCACAGGGCTAGCATTTGATGTGAGTCATTTAGCATTAATGGCAGAATTATTTGCTTGAGAAATGACATGCAAGTCTTTGATATTGCCAGATTTTTCAATTACACGTACACTGGCAGTCAGTTTGTCACACCCAGACAAGGAAATCCTTTTGAAAAACATCCGCTATTCCCTGATCGTTTCCATGCTGGCCCTGAGCTTGGCGGTCTTTTCAAATGGTTCTTTTGCGGGCGTGCAAAAAGCCGGTGTCAAAAAACAATCGGTGAAATCTGTTGCCAAAAGAAAAAAGAAAGCATTGCGTGCCCGTGCTGCCGTCGTGCCCATGCGTCCTTCATTTGGTCACAAAGCAGGCTTGCACACACAGGGCGATGAACTGTCTTTGAAGTCAAGCGTGGCTTACGTGATTGACCAAGATACACAGGAAGTGCTGTTCAGTAAAAACGACAATGCCGTGCTGCCCATCGCTTCGATCACCAAACTGATGACTGGCGTCGTGATTCGCGAATCCAATTTATCCATGGATGAACCTGTCACCATCACCCAAGAAGACATTGACACTGAAAAGGGAAGCAGTTCGCGTTTGCGGCCTGGCACCACATTGACCCGGGGCGAGCTGTTGCATTTGGCATTGATGTCCAGTGAAAACCGGGCGGCCCATGCATTGGGTCGCACCTACCCCACCGGCTTGGCAAATTTTGTGTTTCAAATGAATGCCAAGGCCCAACAACTGGGCATGAAAGACACCAGTTACGCAGAACCGACAGGACTGTCCAGTAAAAACCAATCCAGCGCCAAAGACTTGGCCACTTTGGTGGCTTATGCCGCCAATGACCCGACCATGCGCGAACTCACAACCTCTGTTGGCACAGCGGTTGAAGTGGGTAGCAAGACATTGAATTACAAATCCACGAACCGATTGGTCAGCAACCCGCAATGGAACATCGACTTGCAAAAAACTGGCTACATCTCAGAAGCAGGTCAATGCTTGGTGATGCAAGCCAAAATCGCCGGCCGAAAATTGGTGATGGTATTTCTGGATTCCGCAGGTAAATTCAGTCGCACTGGCGATGCAGAGCGGGTGCGTCGCTGGGTTGAGTCAAGACATCCTGCTGGCGGCCCACAGACCTGATCTGCAATCAGCTCAAGGGTGGCAACCGGGTGCTGCCCCATACCCCTCAACCGTAGGGCACGAATCCCAAGGACGTCGAGATGGCTTTTGCTGTGGCTTGCAGTTTGGGTAACCAAGCGTCATCCAAGCGGTCTGCGGGGGCAGAGATAGACAAACCTGCGATCAGCCTGGCTTGGTCATCGTAAATGCCAGCCGCCATGCACCGCACGCCCAATTCCAACTCTTCATTGTCTCTGGCATAGCCCAATTGCCTGACTTTGGTCAGCTCTTTTTCCAAATTTGGTAATTGCGTGATGCTGTTTTTGGTGTGACCCGACAGGCCTGTTTTGGTTGCATAGGCACGCACTCTGCTGGGTTCGTCGGCGGCGAGAAACAGTTTGCCCACAGAAGTGAGGTGCAGTGGTGCGCGCCCGCCGATGGCCCTGACCACTTGCATGCCTGAGCGTTCACTGTATGTGCGCTCAACATACACAATCTCATCGGCTTGTCGAACGCTCAAATTGACAGGTTGTTGTATCAACTGGTGCAGTTCACGCATCGGCGTGAGGGCCGCGTCTCGGACGTTGAGTCGCGCTTTCACAAGGTTTCCCAGCTCAAGCAGGCGCATGCCTAAACGGTACTGACCTGGTTCTGGTCGATCCACGTACCTGCCTGCCACCAAATCGTTGAGTATGCGGTGCGTCGTCGAGGGGTGCAGTTGGGTTTTTTCGCTGATTTCTTTGAGCGTGGCTGAGCCTTCTTTGGCGGCCAGGACATCCATCAGAGAGAACATCCTCTCGAGCACCTGAATCGAGGGAGAAGGGGTCAAATCGGTGTCACTTTTTCGCATGACGGGATTTTAAGACCTCAAGCCTCAAGCATTCACCCAGACGCCGTCTTGAAGCAGTTGGTGTGGCTTGAACAAAGCCTTGTAATCCATTTTGGGGCTTTGCTCGATCCAGTATCCCATGTAAAGGTAGTTGAGGCCGAGCATCCGAGCCTGTTCAATTTGCCACAAGATGCAAAAGGTACCCAAGCCGCTGGCTTCATTGGGGTCGAAAAAAGTGTAGACCGCTGAGATGCCGTCATTGAGCACATCCAATATCGAGACCATGAGCAATTTGCCAGCTTGCTCTGGGTGAGTGGATGGACGGCGAAACTCCACCAAGCGGGAATTGACCCGGCTTTGCAGCAGAAATTGGGTGTACTGGTCCACGCTGTCTTGGTCCATGCCGCCACCTGAATGCCTGCCCATTTGGTATTTCAGGTACAGGTCGTAGTGTTCGGGCGTATAGGCCAAGTTGGAGACCCTGACTTCCAACTGATGGTGACGCTGGAATGTGCGCTTTTGGCTGCGGCTAGGGACAAACCGAGTGACATCGACGCGAAGTGGAACGCAGGCACGACAACCATCGCAATATGGCCGATAAGTGAACAAACCGCTTCTGCGAAATCCTTTGGCAACCAATTCGGAATAAGTGTCGTTGTGGATCAAGTGGCTTGGGGTGGCCACTTGCGAGCGGGCTTGTCTGTTGTCCAAATAACTGCACGGGTAGGGCGCAGTGGCATAAAACTGCAAGGTTTGAAGCGGTAAATCCTTGAGATGCGTCACGTTCAGATCAGTGTATGCCTATGTGTTGCCAGTATATCGACTCAAATTTCCAGGCCACAGCGGGAAGGCCGATCGCCTCTTGGACATGCTTTAAAAACACGCCTCGGGCAATCGGCTTGGCGCCCAAGCTGGCCAAATGGCTGGTGCTTTGCTGGCAATCAATCCACCCCACTTGCTGAGCGCGACATAACGCAACCAAAGCGGCCAGCGCCCATTTGGAACCGTTCGGTTGGACGCTGAACATGGACTCACCAAAGACTGCACGTCCGATGGACACGCCATACAGTCCTCCGACCAAAACGCCATCGACCCAAGCTTGCACGCAGTGGGCATGCCCTTGCAAATGCAATTGGGTGTAGGCCTGAACCATGTCGTGCACGATCCAAGTGCCCGACTGCCCTTTGCGGGGCAAATGGGCGCATTGGGTGATGGTGCCCAGAAAATCTTGGTCAATTCGGATCTCTAATCGGTTCGCCTTGACCAGCCGTTTCAACAATTTTTGATCAGCGCGGTGCAAGTGAAATTCATTGACATTCAACACCATCCGAGGGTCTGTGCACCACCACATCACGGGTTGTCCGGCGCTGTACCAAGGAAAGCAGCCTTGGCTGTATGCTTGCAGCAGCCTCGGAACCGAAAGACCCCCGCCAATGGCCAATAACCCGGGCGCTGGACTTTGGTCTCCCCAAGCCAGTTGCGGAGCGGGCAGTGGGTCCTCCACAGAGAGTTGAATCAGCAAAGGCGGTTGCATCACAATCGGTTCAATCCCATCAAACAGTCAGGAGAAGATACACCATGGAATTGGAAAACAAACAATGGGTTCTGGTCGAGTATCCGGCAAATAGTGTGGTTCGTTTGGTCTTGAACAACGAAGCCAGTTTTAACGCTTTGTCAACTGCCATGCTGAGCGCCATTGAGGCCGCATTGTCCAAACTGGCGCAGGATGCGACTTGCCGCGTGGTGGTCTTGTCTGCCAAAGGCAAGGCATTTTCTGCGGGTCACGATTTGCGCGAGATGCGCGAAAACCCCAGCCATGATTTTTATACCGAACTGTTTCAGCATTGCTCTCGCATGATGTTGCAAATTCAAAACTTGCCTCAACCCGTGATAGCGCAAGTGCATGGCATCGCCACTGCCGCAGGCTGTCAACTGGTCAGCATGTGTGATTTGGCAGTGGCTTCTGCGTCATCCAAATTTGCCGTGTCTGGCATCAATTACGGTTTGTTTTGCGCCACGCCCAGCGTGGGTTTGGGCAGGAACATGCATCGCAAGCAAGCCATGGAAATGTTGCTGACGGGTGATTTCATTGACGCTCAAACCGCTGTCGACAGGGGCTTGATCAACCAATGTGTTGACGCAACTGTGCTGGAAGACACGGTGATGGCCATGTGCCAAAAAATCACCGCCAAACCCGAGCCGGCGGTACGCATGGGCAAGGCGTTGTTCTACAAGCAGTTGGAGATGGGCATTGGGGCTGCTTACCAGTTGGCAGGACAAACCATGGCTTGCAACATGATGGATGACTCAGCCCAAGAGGGCTTTCAAGCATTTTTGGAAAAAAGAAAGCCTGAGTGGCAGCGTTGATGAAATTCAGCGCGGGTTCTCAAAAAACACCACTGTCGAATAACTGCTGAACTCGAAATAAACTTTTTTCTCGCCCGGGTCAACTTGCATGTTCAAGTTTTCATCCAAGTGACCGTAGCCGTAACGGTAATCCCGTGCCTTGCCATCATCCGTTCCCAAGCCCGTGCTGATTTTGTCGACATTCAAGAAGCGTCTGACCAATTTATCGCCAGCGTAAACCTCCAACACCCCGTCGGTGCCGGTCCAATTTTGAATGTCTCGGCCGAGCTTGTTTTGTTGTTCTTGGGTGCAGCCCAGCAACAACAAACCCAATGAAAAAACAGACAAATACTTTGTCAAACCAGTAGGCAGTTTCATGTGATGTTTTGGTCAGGTGTCAGGGCTTGGCGTCGCCAAGGTCTGGTGGCGTCTCGTCTGGCTTTTTGTCCCAGAACACGGCTTTGTCTGGGAACAACCAGCGCACGCCGCCTCTGGGGTCGGGTACATCGCCTTTGAAGCGGGGAATCAAATGCATGCTGGTGTGCATGACCGTTTGGCCAGCGGCAAAGCCTTCATTGACACCGACATTGAATCCCTGCGGGTTGAGCTCGTTTTGCAATCGGTGCTTGACACGGGTGATCAGGTTCATCATGTCTTCACGTTCTTGCAGCGTGAGGTCAAAAAATGAGGCGGTATGTCTGCGCGGAATGATCAATGTGTGACCATCAGAGACGGGGAACGCATCCCTGAAGGCGATTGACAAACTGCTTTCTTCAACAATTCGGGCCGGGGCCAGGGAGCAATAAGTACAGGGGGTCGGTTTGTCCATGAGAAATTATGCGCCAAGTTGTTCTTGTTTGTTGTGCTGATATGCTTGTTGAAAGCATTGATTTGTCATTTTCTCAATCGATGGCTCGGAGTCCGTATTCAATTCGAGGTAAGTAATGGGTGATTACACAAACATGTCAGGTTATTACGACTTAATCATGACATCTGGCTACTATGACTATCCCAAAATTGTCAATGCTTTGCTAGCGGTGCCCCATTTTCGCAGCGTGCTTGAAATGGGTTGTGGCACGGGTTTGATATTGGAAGAACTGGCCCACAGAAAAAAAGACATTGCCATCACTGGCTTTGACTTGACCGAGGCGATGTTGGACATTGCCAAGCAAAGACTGTCTGTTTTTCCAGAGGTTCGACTGGTGCAGCAAAACGTGACCGAGTTAGATTTGCATCAGCAATACGATGTGGCTTTTTCCTATGGCGGCGTCTGGTATTTCGTGATGGATGGCGAGAAAGAACCCTTTTTGGTCAGCCATATTTACGACCATGAGGCCAATTTGAATGGCTGGGAAAGAGCAGCAGAACACATTGCCTCAGGCGGGCAGTTGTTGCTTGGGGTGCAAGGGCCACACAGCAACTATGCCTCACCGATTCGCAATGGGTATGTGTATTCCCAAACCATCACCCCCTTGCCCCACGGTTTTCACAAAGAATATTTTCTGGACGACGGCCACAAACGTTTGATGGAACAACGCATTGATTACCGAACATATCCGTTCGATGAGGCGTGTGAGCTGTTGGCAAATTTCGGCTTGATCCATCAACCCAGCGCATCAGCAAATCCACAGTTTGTTCGGTTTGTGAAATCATGAATACGCTTCCCCAGCTGGCTTTCATTGGTGTGGGCAACATGGGAAACCCCATGGCGATGAATTTGCTCAAAGCCGGGTATGCGCTGAAAGTTTTTGACATTGACCCTTCTAAAACATTGAACCTCAAGCAAGCTGGCGCACAAGTGGCTGACAGCTTGGCAGACGTGGTTCAAGGAGTGAACGTGGTCATGGTGTCTTTACCGGGACCAGCGCAAGTGGCGCAAGTCATGTTGGGCGAGGCGGGCGTGTTGTCCATCTTGAGCCCTGGCGTCACTGTCATTGACACCACCACGAGTTCCGTGGAGTTGGTGCAGCAGTTGGTTGAGCTGTCAGAACAACGAAGCGTGCACTATTTGGAAGCACCGGTGACCAATGCTGTCGACTTTGCCGCTTTGGGCAAACTGTCAATATTTGTGGGTGGTTCTTTGTCTGCTTTTGAAACTCACAAACCTGTGCTGGAAGTGATTGGCGATAAAATTTTCCATGTGGGGAAAGCCGGTAATGGCGCCACGGTCAAATTGCTGACCAACTTGTTGTGGTTTGTCAGTGCCGCCACGATCGGTGAAGCATTGATGTTGGGTGCCAAAGCAGACATTCCACTGCACACCGTGTGGGAAGCGATCAAATCGAGCGCTGGCAACAGCTGGGTGGCAGAGCATGATGTGCCCTCCATATTTGCGGGTCACTATGACCCCAGCTTTTCATTGGCTTTGTGCTGCAAAGACTTGGGATTGATCAATGCGATTGCGCAATCTCAGGGTTACCAGTTACCCATGGGTTCGCACGTGCTAAGTCTGTTTGAAAAAGCACAAGCGGTGTATGGTCCGCAAGCTGCAGAGCTGCATGTCGTCAAACTGTTGGAAGACCAAGTAGGTCACTACCTTCGCCCCGACCCTGTCAAGGCCAGTTGAACATGAAGCAGTCCGAGTTGATGCAAGAAGCGCATTTGCACATGCCTCAAGGCGTGGCAGAGAACTACCGTTACTGGGGCGACGACAAAACGGTGTTCATCCAACGCGCCAAGGGTTGCGAGTTGACCGACAGCGATGGCAAAACCTATGTGGATTTTCGACTGGGCTACGGTCCGATCATTTTAGGTTACCAAGACACCCGAGTGGATGCAGCCGTCATTCGGCAAATTCATGACTCAGGCACATTGACCGGTTTTGCCACTGCACTCGACACCGAGGTGGTCAAGCAAATCAAGGCCTTGTGCCCACAGATTGAAAAAATGCGGTTTGCCAATTCAGGCACCGAAGCTGTGATGGGCGCGGTCAGAACAGCGCGTGGCTTTACCAAGCGAGAACGCATTGTGATGGTGGAGGGCGGTTTTCACGGTTTGTATGACGAACTGATGTGGAAGTCTGACATTGAGAATTGGCAATTGGGAGAGACGCGAGCACCTTCGGTCATTCCTTTTGGTGCGGGCATTCCAGCGAAATCCCGCGACTTGGTTGACATCATTGGTTTGAATGATGACGAGGCACTGGAACATATTTTCCGATTGCGTGGTGAGGAACTCGCTTGTGTTTTGTTGGAGCCCATCATTGGCAACGCAGGCAGCATTTCAGCAACACCGCAGTGGTTGCAGCGTTTGCGTGATTTGTGTGATGCAAACGGTACCTTGCTGTTGATCGACGAAGTCAAATCGGGTTTTCGTGTGGACAAAGGTGGTGCGCAAGCGTTGTATGGCATCCATGCGGACCTGACCACGTATGCCAAGGCGATGGGCAACGGGTATCCGGTCGCCGCATTTGGTGGTCGCGCTGAAGTGATGGATGTCATTGGTTCGCAACGCGGTGCTGTGGTTCATGGCGGCACTTACACAGCCAATTTGATCGGCTTGCGTGCAGCGCAGGCGACATTGGACATCTTGACCCACACCAACGCATTGCAGACCGTGCATCAGGTCGGACAAAGAGTCAAAGCCTTGTTGTCGAATGTGTTTTCTCGCGCAGGACTGGCACACGCATTTGCGGGGCCACCCTCCATGCTGGGCATTCACTTCACGCCAGAGGTGCCTCAAACCTACCGCGATTGGCGCAAGACGGACAGCCACCTCTACAACTTGTTTGCATGGGAATTGATTGCCCGAGGGGTCATGCTTGAACCCGATTCACGCGAACCATGGTTTTTTTGTGAAGCGCACAGCCAAATGGATTTGGCTTGGTTGGAAGACATGGCAACCTTGGCGTTGCATGCGGCCTTAGACAAGAGCTTGAAGTAGCATTTCTTCTATTCAAAAAAAGTCTACTTGTTTGAGGCAATCGGTTTTTTCTACAAACCAAACCAACAGGGCATGGGGTGAATGCCTGATTCATTTTGGGTTAAAGTTTATTGGTTCACTCACTGGAATACAGCATGCGTTACTTACACACCATGGTTCGGGTCGCTGACTTGGAAGCCTCTTTGAAGTTTTACCGTGATGCTTTGGGCTTGGAGGTCTTGCGTTCCAAAGAAATACCGTCTGGCAGGTTCACGTTGGTTTTTCTGGCTGCACCGGGGGACACCCAAGCCCAGGTGGAATTGACCTACAACTGGGACCCTGAAGAATTGAAAGGCGGCCGAAATTTTGGTCATTTGGCATACGCGGTGAACGACATTTATGCCACTTGCGAGCGGTTGCAACAACATGGCGTCACCATTTTGCGTCCACCCCGTGACGGCTACATGGCATTTGTTCGGTCACCAGACAACATTTCTATCGAGTTGTTGCAAGCTGGACAACCGTTACCGTTTAAAGAGCCATGGGCCAGCATGTCCAACACGGGGCAATGGTGATTTGATGTGACCGCAAACCAGGGTTCGGCGGACGAAGCGGCAGTCAACAAGCCAGCGTTCTCACAGGCGTTGTTGTCCCAAGTGGCAGCATTGCCCAGCTTGCCTGGTGTCTACCGTTACTATGACGCTGACGGTCAGGTGCTATATGTAGGTAAAGCCAACCACCTGAAGAAACGGGTCAGCAGTTATTTTCAAAAGACCCACGATGGCACGCGCACCGGCCACATGGTTTCCAAAATCTCACGCATGGAAACCACGGTGGTCCGCTCGGAGGCCGAGGCCTTGTTGCTTGAAAATAATTTGATCAAAACCCTCAAGCCGCGCTACAACATTCTGTTTCGTGACGACAAAAGTTACCCTTATTTGAAAATCACTGGCGCCAAAACAGCACCGCCCGATGCGCTTGGACATCCCTCTCCCAAATCCATTCCCCGCGTGGTGTACTACAGGGGCGCTGTCGACAAGCAGCATGACTATTTTGGGCCATACCCGAGCGTGTGGGCAGTGCGTGAGGCGATTCAGCTGTTGCAAAAAGTCTTTCGATTGCGCACCTGCGAAGACACAGTGTTTAAAAACCGCACACGGCCTTGCTTGTTGCATCAGATCAAGCGGTGTTCGGGTCCTTGCGTGGGCTTGGTCAGCGAGCATGACTACCAACAGGACGTCAAGAACGCTTGCGAACTGTTGGGCGGGCGAACGCAAGCCGTGATGAAGTCGCTGGAACAACGCATGATGGCCCATTCGGATGCGTTGGAGTTTGAAGCAGCTGCTGATGTACGCAACCAGATCAATGCGTTGTCAAAGGTATTGCACCAACAGTCGGTGGATTCTGTCGATGACCGAGACGTGGACATTTTGGCAGTGATGGTTCAAGCGGGCAAAGCCTGCGTGAATTTGGCCATGGTCAGAGGTGGCAGGCATTTGGGAGACAGTCCTTATTTCCCCACGCATGTCGAAGGTGCGCAACCGGTCGAAGTGCTCGAGGCCTTCATCTCACAACACTATTTGGAAATCGCCGCACCACCCACCTTGATCACCAGCCATGCGGTAGACAAAGATTTGATTCGCGCCCTGAGTGATCAGATGGGCATCAAATTGCATGTGATTCACCAACCCAGAGAACAACGCAAGTCTTGGTTGGAAATGGCGCAGCAAAATGCGGCCATCAAACTGGGTCGACTGCTGGCTGAAGAAGGTTCTCAACAATCCAGAACCCGTGCCTTGGTCGATGCCTTGGACCTTGCCCCAGAGGACATGGACAATTTTTTGATTGAATGCTTTGACATTTCTCACACAGCTGGGGAGGCCACGCAAGCATCATGTGTGGTGTTCCATCACCACCAAATGCAATCTGCGAAATACCGACGCTACAACATTGAAGGCATCACGCCTGGAGACGATTACGCCGCCATGCGGCAGGTGCTGACAAGGCGATATGCCAAATTGGCAGAGGCTGTCAGAGCAGGCGAAGCCACATTCCCAGACCTGGTGTTGATAGACGGTGGCAAAGGTCAGATCAGCATGGCCAAATCGGTGTTCGAGGCATTGGAGTTGGACATTTCCCGATTGGTCGGCGTTGAAAAAGGCGATGGCAGAAAAGTTGGTTTAGAGGAATTGGTGTTTGCGGATGGGCGACCCAAACTCACGCTTGCACAAGACTCCGCCGCTTTGATGTTGGTCGCTCAAATCCGTGACGAGGCTCACCGATTCGCTATCACGGGCATGCGTGCCAAACGTGCCAAAGTCAGAACGGGTTCGAGCAGTTTGGAGGACATCGCCGGCGTCGGTCCGCGTAAGCGGGCCAAATTGTTACAGCGGTTCGGCGGTGTCAGAGGGGTTGCAGATGCCAGTGTGCAGGACCTGTGCACGGTAGAGGGTGTTTCGTTGGCGTTGGCCCAGGCCATTTATGCCGCGTTGCACTGAATCAGATTTTCACCACATCAAGCAGCCGGTCCAAGCCGCCATCGTCAATCACAATTTGCGCAACCGCTCTTACCTTGGGCTTGGCCTGGTAGGCCACTGACAAACCACAAGCCGTCATCATGGGCAAGTCGTTGGAACCGTCGCCCACCGCAATGCATTGTGCAGGTTGGATGCCTAGGCGTTCGGCGGTTTGTAAAACCATTCGCTTTTTTTCTTCACCGTCGCAAATGTCACCCCAAGCTTGCGGTGTCAAACGACCGGTAAACACGCCGTCTTTCACTTCCAATTGGTTGCTTCGTGTGTCGTGTATGCCCAGTTGCTGTTGCAGTCTTTGGGTGAAATAGTCAAATCCGCCACTCACGAGCAATGTATGCAAGCCGCTGCGCAAACAGGTGGTAACCAGTTTTTCAGCGCCTGGATGAAGTTGGAGTTTTTCATCAAAGACGCGTTGCATGATCGAAACGGGCGCGCCTTTCAGAAGTGCCACACGTTGTCGAAGGCTGTCTTTGTAATCAGTGATGTCGCCGCGCATGGCCGCTTCAGTGATGGCCGACACTTCCTTTTGTAAACCGACCATGCCTGCCATTTCGTCGATGCATTCGATGTTGATCAAGGTTGAATCCATGTCAAATGCAATCAGCTTGAAATCGGATAAGAAGAGTTGCGCTGGCATGTCACGTATCCAAAGACCTGGGCTGTGTGGTGTCAATGCATTCATGAAACAAGAGCTTTGGGTGTGGCGGCCAAGGGGTCGCCTAATGAACGAAGCACATCCCTGACCATTTGCGCGCGGTCTTTGACTTCAGAAATTTCTTTCTCAATTCGCAATTTGTCGTTCCCAGCCAATTTGATGTGCTTGTTCTTTTGCACGAGTTGGATGATGCGCATGCCATCCACGGGCGCATTGGCTTTGAAGTTGATCAGCATCACGCCGGGTGCTGCATCGATTTTTGCGATGCCGTAAGGTTTGGCCAACACACGCAATCGATGCGATTCAATCAAGGTGTGTGCTTGGGTGGGCAATTTGCCAAATCGATCGATCAACTCTTCCATCAATGCATTCACTTGGTCTTGGTTTTTTGCAGTCGCCAATTTTTTGTAAAACGACAAGCGCAAATGGACATCACCACAGTAATCGTCAGGCAGCAGCGCTGGTGCATGCAAGTTGATCTCGGTAGTCACTTGCAATGGGCTGAGTAAATCGGGTTCCTCCCCGTTTTTCAGGGCGCGCACTGCTTCGGCCAGCATTTCGTTGTAGAGCTGAAAACCCACCTCTTGCATGTTGCCGCTTTGGTTGTCGCCCAGCACTTCACCTGCACCGCGGATTTCCAGATCATGCATGGAGAGGTAAAAGCCAGAGCCGAGTTCTTCCATTTGTTGAATGGCATCGAGTCGCTGCGTGGCTTGCTTGGTCAAGCCTTGTATGTCGGGCACCAATAAATACGCATAAGCCTGGTGGTGGCTGCGCCCGACCCGTCCACGCAGTTGGTGCAACTGCGCCAGACCGAATTTGTCAGCGCGGCTCATCAAAATGGTATTGGCACTGGGTACATCAATCCCTGTTTCAATGATGGTTGAACACAGCAAAATATTGAACCGCTGCGCCACAAAATCACGCATGACTTTTTCTAGTTCACGCTCTGGCATCTGCCCGTGTGCGATCGCAATGCGCGCTTCAGGGATCAATTCTTGCAGTCGCTCTAAACGGTTTTGGATGGTTTCGACTTCATTGTGTAAAAAGTAACATTGCCCGCCACGTTTGAGTTCCCTCAAGATGGCCTCTCGGATCACGCCGTTGTCTTCTGTGCGCACAAAAGTTTTGATGGACAGCCTTCTTTGAGGCGCGGTGGCTATCACACTCAAATCACGCATGCCTTCCAAGGCCATGCCCAGTGTTCTGGGAATGGGTGTGGCAGTCAATGTCAGCACATCGACTTCCGCCCGCATGGCTTTGAGCGTTTCTTTGTGCTTCACGCCGAACCGGTGCTCCTCGTCAATCACCAGCAATCCGAGGTCTTTGTATTTGACACTTTCACTCAACAGTTTGTGCGTCCCAATGACGATGTCAATTTGCCCCAGTGCCAAGCCTTCAATGCTTTGTTTGATTTCTTTGGCGCTTCTGAATCGGCTGAGTTCCGCAATTTTCACTGGCCACTTGGCGAAGCGGTCGGTCAAGGTTTGGAAATGCTGTTCTGCCAAAAGCGTTGTGGGCGCAAGGATGGCGACTTGCTTGCCGCCCATGACCGCGACAAATGCCGCTCGCAATGCGACTTCTGTTTTTCCAAATCCAACATCACCACAAACCAAGCGGTCCATCGGCCGAGGGCTGATCATGTCTTGAATCACCGCATGGATCGCTGCACGTTGGTCTGCGGTTTCTTCAAATCCGAAATCGGTTGCAAATATTTCGTAATCGCGTGCGCTGTATTTGAAAGCATGACCTTGCCTTGCTGCACGCCGGGCATAAATGTTGAGCAGTTCGGCTGCTGCGTCTCTGACCTGCTCTGCGGCTTTTCGTTTTGCTTTGTCCCATTGTCCTGAACCCAGTCGGTGCAATGGCGCATTCTCAGGGTTCATGCCGCTGTAGCGACTGATCAGATGCAGTTGACTGACAGGCACATAAAGCGTGGCTTCGTCAGCATATTCAAGATGCAAAAATTCTTGCAGCAGCGCTTGACCGGTTTCATCCACCCCTTGCCCCATGTCCATGTTGACCAAGCCTCGGTAGCGGCCAATCCCGTGAGAACTGTGGACAACGGGGTCACCTACTTGCAGCTCGGACAAATCTTTGATCAACGACTCCACATCGCTGACTTGTTCTTGTTTGCGTTTTCGTCTCAGGCTTGGACCGGCAGCGAACAATTCGGTTTCAGTGACGAGGTCAACCCCTTTTTCAAGCCATGCAAAGCCGGTGTGCAGTTGACTGACCGCCATTCCAAACGTTGCTTGGCTGCTTAAAAAATCGTCCAAAGATTCGAACAATTCAGGGGTCAGTCCCCATGTGTTGAGCAAGTCGGACAAGCTGGTGCACCTGCCCTCAGACTCTGCCAGCACCAAAACACGTTGCGTCTGGTCATGCAGTCGTTGTACCAATTTGGCTGCGGGTTGTTCGGCTGATCTGTCGACCGTCAAATCAGGCAAGCGGTCAACCCAAGGCAATGTCAGAGGCTCTGCGCTTTGTTTCAAGGAAAGAACCGCATGGGCGTTGGCGGCACTGAAAAATTGTTCTGTGTTCAAAAACAATTGCGATGGTGGCAGTACCGGTCGTTCTGGGTCACCTTGCGAGAGCCGAAAACGTTCTTGCGCGTCTTGACCAAATCGGTGTATGACGGGTTCCAAATCGCCATGCAACACCACCGTGGCTTGTGATCCCAAATAGTCAAACACGGTGGCGGTCTCTTCAAAAAAGAGGGGCAAGTAATATTCAATCCCTGCAGTGGCCACGCCGTTGCCCATGTCTTTGTACAGCCGACTGCGGGTGGGGTCACCCTCTAACAATTCACGCCATCGGCTGCGAAACAACACCCGAGCCGCGTCGTCCATGGGAAATTCTCTGCCTGGTAAAAGGCGCACTTCAGGAACTGGATAAAGGCTGCGCTGTGTGTCTGGGTCGAAGGTTCTGATGGAATCAATCTCGTCATCGAACAAATCCACTCTGAAAGGAACCAGTGAACCCATGGGAAACAAATCGATCAATCCACCTCTGACGGTGTATTCGCCAGGGCTGATCACTTGGTGAACATGGTTGTAGCCAGCCAATGTCAGCTGTGATTTCAGCTTGGCTTCATCCAGTTTTTGTTTGACTTTGAAGTGGAAGGTGTAGGCTGCCAAAAACGCTGGTGGCGCCAGTTTGTATAGCGCAGTGGTGGCTGGCACCATGACAACATCGGCTTCGCCTTGAGAAATGCGCCACAAGGTAGCCAGTCGCTCACTGATCAAATCTTGGTGGGGAGAAAAATTGTCGTACGGCAAAGTTTCCCAGTCAGGAAACAACACGCACCGGCAGTCAGGCGCAAAAAACACCAATTCATCCATCAAACGCTGAGCGTCAAACGCATCGGCCGTGAAGATGGCGGTTCGTCTGCCTTTGGCAATTTCGCGGCTGATCAACGCTGCCAAAAATGCCGCATCGGCTGAGCCCGGCGGTCGAATGGCAGTGAATCGTTTTGACGTAAGAAGTTCTGGGAGCTGCATTGAAATGGGTCGTGAACATGCCAAACACCCTCTACAGTCAAAGACCGGGGAGGGTGGCAAGCGCTGATTCTAGAATGCCCTCATGTCAAACATGATCTGTCCCTGTGATAACCATGGCTTACGCGATGTCTGAACGACGCTTTCATGTGGTCATTCCGTGCGCGGGCAGTGGCAGCAGAGCCAGCACCAGCGCACCCAAACAATACGCCTTGTTGAACGGCATTCCCATGGTGGTTCACACCTTGAATGCGTTTCAACATGCAGTGGGATTGGCTGACAGTGTGTTGGTGGTTGCACCTGAAGATGTCACGATGACGGATGTGCTAAAGCAATGGCCGCAGCCTGGTTTTTTCGTCAGCCATACCGGTGGCGCGACCCGTGCGCAAAGTGTGTTGGCAGGATTGAATGCGTTGAAAGCGCAAGGGGTAGGGGCAGATGAATGGGTGCTGGTTCACGATGCCGCCCGTTGTTTGATCACGCCCGAGTTGATTCAAACTTTGTGGCTGGCTTGTTGTGGAGACCAAGTGGGTGGTTTGTTGGCGTTGCCTTTGCCAGACACACTCAAAGCCGAAAACAACGGGCGTGTTGGGACAACGTTGGACAGAACAGGCAAGTGGTTGGCGCAAACCCCGCAAATGTTCAAGCTAGACATGTTGCGTCAGGCGCTCATCGCTGCGGGAGAAGCCGTCACCGATGAGGCCAGCGCCATGGAACTCGCTGGGCACTCGCCCTTGTTGGTGCGATCTGCTGCGTTCAATTTCAAAGTGACCTATGCAGAAGATTTGCAAATGGCACAAGCGATATTGACTGACAGGTCCTCGTCAACCCGTTCTTCGGTGGTTTAGGAACAAACTATGAATTCAGGATTTCGAGTGGGACAAGGTTGGGATGTTCACGCATTGGTCCCGGGCAGACCCTTGGTGATCGGCGGTGTTCATGTTCCGCATACGTTGGGTTTATGGGGACATTCAGATGCGGATGTGCTGCTTCACGCCATCATCGATGCATTGTTGGGCGCCATGGCATTGGGCGACATTGGACAGCACTTTCCAGACACCGATGTGCGATGGAAAAACGCGGATTCCAAAAAACTGCTGTTGCATGTCGGTCAAGAGATGCATTCTCGGGCATGGAAAATCATGAACATCGATGCCACTGTGGTGGCGCAAGCCCCCAAATTGAGTGGTTTCATTCCACAGATGTGCCAACAGATTGCCAGCCTGCTGAATTTGGACATATCTCAGGTGAATGTGAAAGCCAAAACAGCGGAAAAGCTGGGGCCGGTGGGTCAAGGCTTGTCCATTGAAGCTCAGGCTATTGTGCTCTTACAACCACATTAAGTTGGCTTGTTCGGGTCTTGGTTTGGGGTGTGTTTTTTCTGCTGATCCTCTTGGTACAGGTAAGCCAGAAACACCCAGTGACGAACCATTCTTTGGTGTTCTGGATTCAGCCTTAAAAACTGTTTGAGCATTTGGGTGTCGCCCATGCACAAGTTCTGAAACAGCAAAGGCTCGTTCAAAGGCAAATTCGAAGTGTCAGGACCAAAAAACAGGTCATGGGGACTGATTTGCAACAACTCGCTCAGCGTTTTGAGTTTGTCGGGCTTGGGAATGGAGACACCAGTGATCCAGTTGCGCGCGGCATGGGCGGTGATGCCTTCACCCCAATAGCGAAGATTGAAGGCGTCGGCCAATTGCGTGGCCGATGCTTTGAGACCCGCTTGTTTCATGGCAAGTCTAAGTCGGGCGGCAAATGCCTCAGAAGCAGGGTTATGTTGAACTTTTTTCATGGGCGTAACGATAAACCAGCCCATGTGAATTCTCAAGACATTGACGCTTACATTTTGATGAACTGAATATCTTCCATCTTGGTATCCACTGTTTGGTGGATGGGTGATTCATGCATCATTGCGCGGCCCAGCCGCCATCCATGTTCCAAGCGACGCCTCTGACATTGTTGCCAGCCGCCGAGCACAAAAACACTGCCAACGCACCGAGTTCCGCGGGAGTGGTGAATTGCATCGAGGGCTCTTTTTCACTGAGCAGCAGTTTGGTGGCTTCAGCGACAGACATGTTCATGGCCTGGGCTTTGGCATCCACTTGCTGTTGCACCAATGGCGTCAAAACCCAACCAGGGCATATGGCGTTGCAAGTAATGCCGGTGGTGGCTGTTTCTAACGCGGTCACTTTGGTCAGTCCAACCAACCCGTGCTTGGCAGCCACGTATGCGGACTTATTGGCAGAGGCAACCAGACCATGCACAGAAGCGATATTCAAAATCCTGCCCCAATTGCGTTCACGCATGCCGGGCAAGACCAGCCGGGTCGTGTGAAACGAGCTAGACAAATTGATGGCGATCACGTCGTTCCATTTCTCGATGGGAAATTCTTCGATCGAACTGACGTGTTGAATGCCTGCGTTGTTGACCAAGATATCAACCTGTCCCCAGGTTTTTTGGACGGTGTGCACCAAGTCTTCAATTTCAGAGGGTTGACGCATGTCCGCGCCATGAAAAATGGCTTTGACCCCCAGAGATTGAATGTCATGCATCGCTTGGTCATGCGATCCAAATCCGTTGAGTGCAATGTCTGCGCCCGCCTCAGCGAGGCATTTGGCAATGCCCAACCCGATGCCACTGGTCGAACCGGTCACCAACGCTGTTTTACCCGCTAACAATTTGTCTGACATGGCAAATCCAATCCATTACGATGTTGTGATGGCGATTTTCCTCTATTCAGTGGCCTGCATTGGGTTGCATATGGGGCGTCGGTTATCTGGTTGAAGTTGGGCCTGAAAAATTTGAATCAATGGGTTGAGTTTTGCATGAGTGATGTTTTGTCCAAAGCAATTGAATTTTCCAATGTGTTGCTTGCCGAGCAAAGGGAATTCAGCGGCGAAATGACCCTTTCTCAATGCCAGGGCGTTTGCCATTTGCTCTCTGAGATCGGTGCTTCTCAAGACATGCAAGCGGCCATTTACTTGGCACATGTCTGTGATGTATTGAGCAAACCCAGAGAAACATTGCTACCTGTCTTTGGCAAAGAACTGACAGACCTTTCTGTTTCAACGCACAAACTCTTTGAGTTACAAAAAATGGCGGGCGGTACATCAGCCAAGCCAATGTCTTCCTCATCGCAGCTTGAACATGTGCGCAGAATGCTGCTTGCGTTCTCCAAAGATCTCAGAGTCATCATGTTGCTGCTGGCGTCGCAATTGCAACATTTGAAATACATCACCTCTGAGAAAATCGCTGGGCAAGCATCATTTGCCACCAGCGTATTGAACATATTTTCGCCCTTGGCCAATCGCTTGGGTATTTGGCAAATCAAATGGGAATTGGAGGATTTGTCTTTCAGAATTCTTGAGCCGCAGACTTACAAACAAGTCGCGTCGCGACTGGAGTCCAAGCGCAACGAGAGAGAGCATGAAATAGAAACGCTGAAAGCCCAATTGCAGCGCTTGCTATCGGCAGAATCCATGGTTGCAGAAATTCAAGGACGACCCAAACACATTTTCAGCATTGTCAAAAAAATGCGTGGCAAATCTTTGGATTTTGACCAGGTGTTTGACTTGCGTGCGGTGCGAATCATTGTGGATCAATTGTCAGATTGCTACCGGTGTTTGTCTCTCGTTCATCAGCACTTCAAGCCTGTGGACGGTCAGTATGACGATTACATATCCAAGCCTAAACCGAATGGCTACCAGTCGCTTCACACCGTCGTCAGAGATGCGTCCGGTCTTGCGATAGAAATACAAATTCGAACACTCGCCAT
>CANGZG010000017.1 GCA_947458415.1 Comamonadaceae bacterium
ACAACGCTTGCGACAGGCTTTGGAACATTTGGGGCCGGTGTTCGTCAAGTTGGGACAGGTGCTGTCAACCCGACGCGATTTGTTGCCCAGCGACATCGCGGATGAATTGGCCAAACTGCAAGACCAAGTGCCACCGTTTCCTTCTGACGTTGCGGTAGCCTCTATTGAAAAAGCGCTGGGTCGCCCAGTTGACCAAATTTTCAGCCGCTTTGACCGCGTGCCTGTGGCCAGCGCATCCATTGCCCAAGTGCATTTCGCGTCCTTGCGCAGCCCCTCTGGGCAAGAACGTGAAGTCGCGGTCAAGGTATTGCGCCCGGGCATGCTGCAAGTGATCGACAAAGACGTGGATTTGATGCGCACCATGGCGATTTGGTTGGAACGTTTGTCGCATGATGGCAAGCGCTTGAAACCGCGTGAGGTGGTGGCCGAGTTCGACAAATATTTGCACGATGAACTCGATTTGGTGCGCGAGGCCTCGAATGCCACGCAACTGCGCCGCAACATGTCGGGGCTGAATTTGGTGTTGATTCCCGAAATGATTTGGGACCTGTGCACCCGCGACGTCATCGTCATGGAGCGCATGCATGGCGTGCCGATCAGCCATGTGGATGCCTTGCGTCAAGCGGGCGTGGACATTCCGAAGTTGGCCCGCGACGGCGTCACGATTTTTTTCACCCAAGTGTTTCGCGATGGTTTTTTCCATGCCGACATGCACCCGGGGAACATCCAGGTCAGCTTGGCTCCTGCCACGTTCGGCCAATATGTGTCACTCGACTTTGGCATTGTCGGGACCTTGACCGAATTCGACAAAGAGTACTTGGCACAAAACTTCACGGCATTTTTCCGGCGTGATTACAAACGTGTGGCGGAATTGCACATCGAGTCAGGCTGGGTGCCTGCACAAACCCGCGTGGATGAATTGGAGTCAGCGATTCGTGCCGTGTGTGAGCCGTATTTCGACAGACCACTCAAGGAAATTTCCTTGGGCATGGTGTTGATGCGTTTGTTCCAAACCTCGCGCCGTTTTCAGGTGGAGATTCAACCGCAACTGGTGTTGCTGCAAAAAACCTTGCTCAACATTGAGGGTTTGGGAAGACAGCTCGACCCGGAGTTGGATTTGTGGAGCACCGCCAAACCGTTTTTAGAGAAATGGATGCTCGAGCAAGTCGGGCCGCAACGTTTGTGGAAACAACTCAAAGACGAAGCGCCACGCTTGGCCAAAATGCTGCCCGAGTTACCGCGCTTGGTGCACGCGTTTTTGCAACGCGACCACGAAGAAGAAAAACGCCAATTGCATGCATTGATACGCGCACAACAACGCAGCAATCGCACGTTGCAAACCCTGTTGCTGCTGGCGCTGGGATTCTTCGCCGGCTTGGTGGTCACCGCTTTACTGGGCATGTGGAGCCTGGTAACCACTGGTTGATCACCCGCTCGGCGGGCGTTGGTTCAACCGTGCTTGCCGAGCCGTGTGCACGCCGTAGATCACCACCGCGATGGTGACCACCAACATCAGCAAACTGGCAGCGGCGTAAATGGACGGGTTGACCCCGCGCCTTGCGTAATTGAAGATGACTTGCGGCAAGGTGGTCACGCCTGGTCCCGACAAGAATTCAGACACCACCACATCGTCAAATGACAAGGTGAAGGTCAGCAACCAAGCCGCCACCAAGGCTTGCGACATGTTGGGCAAAGTCACCAGAAAAAACACCTGAAAGGGCCTGCATCCAAGGTCGAGCGCCGCTTCTTCGATGGACCGGTCCATGTCTTTGAGTCGCGATTGAATCACGACACTGGCGTAAGCCATGCCGAGCAAGGCATGGCCCAGCACGATGGTCAAAGTGCCGCGCTCAGGCCAACCCAACAGGCGCTCCATGCCCACAAACAACAACAGCAATGACATGCCAATGATGACTTCAGGCATGACCAGCGGGGACGACAGCATTGCATTGAACAATGTGCGGCCGCGAAAAGCGCCAAACCGCACCAACGCATAAGCTGCCATCGTGGCCAACACGGTGCCCAGTGTGGCGCTCAGCAAGGCCACCTTCAGTGACAAGAAGAACCCATCGACCAACCGGCTGTCATTGACCAGTGCTTGGTACCAGCGCAGGGAAAAGCCGGTGAATACACTGTCTTGTCGGGTGCTGTTGAACGAGAACACCACCAAAAAAGCCAGCGGCAAATAAAAGAAAGCAAAGACACCTGCAAGCCAAAATTTACCGAAGTGCTGACGCCACCAAGCCAAGCTCATGTGTGCCTCTCCAGTTCGGCTTTGCTCGCCACGCGTTGGTTGTACCAAGCCAATGGCATGACCACCCCCACGATCATCACAATCGCCAGCGCACAGGCACGCGGCCAATTGTTGCTGCTGAACATTTCGTCCCAGACCACACGACCGATCATCAGGTTTTCGGCACCACCCAACAAAGAAGGAATGACGAACTCGCCTAAGCAAGGAATGAACACCAGCATCGAGCCCGCCACCACACCTGAGCGACTCAAGGGCACGGTGACCAGCCAAAAGGTTTGCCAAGGCGTGGCGCCCAAATCTTGTGACGCCTCCAACAACCGGTCATCGAGTTTGACCAAGTTGGCATACAAAGGCAGCACCATGAAAGGTAAATACACATAGGTCATGCCCACCAACATGGACACGTCGTTGTAGAGCAATTGCAGGGGTTCTTGGATCAGCCCGATGGCCATCAACAGGTGGTTGATGACGCCTTGCTCGGTCAACAAACCTTTCCATGCGTACACACGCAGCAAAAAGGATGTCCAAAACGGCAACATCACCATCAGCAACAACAGGGGTCGCACATGGGCGGGACTGCGGGCCAAAAAATACGCAAACGGGTAGCCAAAAAACAGGCACAACAACGTGGTCCACAAGGCGTATTTCAACGACAGCAGGTAAGACTCGGTGTAGAGGGTTTGCAGCCAGTCGCCAGTGTCCACGTCTTGCAGCAGCGACAGGTAATTGGCCAGTTTCAGGTGCAGCACGACATGACCGTCGCGCGATTCCAGCAAGGGGGCGAAGGGGTCTAAGCCCTCGCCCATGTCGGTCACGCTGATGCGCAACAAAATGAAAAACGGCACCGCGAAAAACAGCAACAACCAGAACCAAGGCACAGCCAGCACCACACTGCGTCCGCGACGCAATGCGAGCTGGTGCCAAGAAACCAAGGCGGCTGTCACAGGCTGACCGATTCAACAGTGAGACAGCGGCAGATCAGGTGTAGGTGATGCACCGCTGTGTCTGGGGTCACTTGCCTTTTTTGAAGCTGGTGTAAACCGCTGTCATGGACTCGCGGGTGGCGTTACCGAGCGCTTCAGGGGGAACCATCAAAGCCA
This sequence comes from Comamonadaceae bacterium, assembly GCA_947458415.1. GTDB lineage: Bacteria > Pseudomonadota > Gammaproteobacteria > Burkholderiales > Burkholderiaceae_C > Limnohabitans. The sequence continues at coordinate 3,355 of CANGZG010000017.1, forward strand.
AGTTTGCATCGTCCGGAAACACGGCTTTGTTTTGCGCCACTTCAGGGGCCACCATGGGAACGCTGGCTTTGGTGGCAGTGGGGTAACCGAGCTCGTTGGTTTGAGAAGCAGACACCTCGGCCTTGAGGTAGTAGTTGATGAACGCCATGGCGTTGTTCGGGTGCTTGGCGTCAGCGGGTACGGCAATCGTGTCAAAAAAGATCAAGCCGCCCGTTTTGGGCAACATGACTTCAATCTCGACACCGCTCTTGTTTTCGGCGGCACGGTTGGCTGCTTGAATGAAGTCACCCGCCCAGCCCAATGCCACGCAGGCTTTGCCGCCAGCCAAGTCGTCGATCATGGTGCTAGAGAACAGGCGAATGTCTTTGCGGACCTTGGCCAGCATCTCGCCTGCCGCCTTGTGGTCGGCCGCATCCTCAGAATAGGCCTTCTTGCCGATGTAGTGCAGCGCTGGCGGCAAGACCTCGGTGGGCGAATCCAAATACGCGATGCCACAGGATTTGAGCTTGCTGGTGTAAGTGGGGTTGAACACCAAATCCCAAGCGTTGTCTGGCATGGCGGTGCTGCCAAGGGCTTTGGCCACTTTGGCTTTGTTGATGGCCACGGTGGTGAAACTCCATGCCCAAGGGATGACGTAATCATTGCCTGGGTCCACGCCAACGAGTTTGCTCATCAAACCGGTGTCCAGGTTTTTGTAATTCGGGATTTGTGTTTTGTCGAGTTTCTTGAGCAAGCCGGCATCGATCTGCGCTTTGACAAACACGGACCCGGGCACCACGATGTCGTAGCCGGTGTTGCCAGCAACGAGTTTGGCTTGCAACGCTTCGTTGTTTTCAAAGGTCTGGTAGTTCACCTTGATGCCAGATTCTTTTTCAAAGTTGGCGATCAGGTCCTTCGCCACGTAGTCGGGCCAGTTGTAAATGTTGAGCACTTTTTCTTCGGCATTGACAGCCGCGGCCGGTGCAGCCGCTTTGGGCTCTTCTTTCTTTCCGCAAGCGGCAAGGGCCAAAACAGCGACGAGTACCAGTGAAAAACGATGGATCATGATGACTTTGACTCCAGAAAGATAAGTGGGTGGTCAGGATGGAACCTGCGCAAAACGGCAGGTACTCTAGTATATGTAATCAGTCGCTGTACCCAGCGGAAAATCCCCTTTGAAAGCGTAAAAGCTTACAATGCTTGGCTTTGGTCATCCATTTCAGAACACTGCGGTCACACCATGCCTATTTATGCCTATAAATGCGGAGCTTGCGGTTTCGCCAAAGACCAATTGCAAAAAATCTCAGACCCGGCACTGACAGATTGCCCGCAATGCGGCAAACCCAGCTTTTCCAAGCAGTTGTCTGCGCCTGGTTTTCAGCTCAAAGGGTCGGGCTGGTACGCGACAGATTTCAAATCAAACAATGCCCCCGTGGCAACACCGGCAACCACGGATGGCGGCAGCGCACCCGTGACGGACACGCCGTCCAAAGATGCACCAGCCAGCACCGCCCCGGTCAAAACCGATACCCCCACGGCCAGCGCCAGCGCCTGTGCGCCATCTTGCGCCTGTCATTAATTCTTATTTTTCATTGCCATGAATATCAAAAAGTACATATTCGCCGGCTTGCTGGTTTGGCTGCCATTGGCCATCACCTTGTGGGTGCTGAGTTGGTTGGTGGGCGCCATGGACGGCATATTTGCCAATGTATTGAATGGCTTGACCAGTGTGTTGCCGCAAAGCTTGGGCGACTCGTTTCAACACTTGTTACAAATACGCGGGCTCGGTGTGGTGTTGGTGTTTGTGGTGTTGGTCGCCACCGGTGCATTTGCCTCAAACGTGGCGGGCCGCTGGTTGGTGACCCAGTGGGACAAACTGTTCACCCACATACCCATCGTCAAATCCATTTACACCAGTGTCAAAAAAGTCTCCGACACCTTGTTTTCCAGCAACGGCAATGCGTTTCGCAAAGCCGTGTTGATTCAGTACCCGCGCCAAGGCGCATGGACGATCGCGTTTCAAACCGGCACACCCACGGGCGAAGTGGCTGCGCACGTGGGAGAAGGGCACATCAGCGTCTATGTCCCGACCACGCCCAACCCCACCAGCGGTTTTTTCTTGGTGGTGCCAGCGGTCGATGTGATTGAACTCGACATGAGCGTGGACCAGGCACTGACCTATGTGATTTCCATGGGCGCGGTGTCGCCCGATCAACCACCTGCTGCCAAGCTGCCGTCTTGATGCGTTTGGCGGGCTGTCTTTTTAAGAAAACTTTCACGAAAGAATTTTGACCATGGCAATGCGCTCTCATTACTGCGGCTTGGTGACCGAAGCCCTTCAAGGACAAACCGTCACGTTGTGCGGTTGGGTCAACCGCAGGCGCGACCATGGCGGTGTGATTTTTGTCGACTTGCGCGACCGCGAGGGCTATGTCCAAGTCGTGTGTGACCCCGACCGTCCCGAGATGTTCAAACGCGCTGAAGAATTGCGCAACGAGTTCTGCATACAAATCAAAGGCTTGGTGCGGTTGCGCCCTGAAGGCACAGCCAATGACACGTTGAAGAGCGGAAAAATCGAAGTCTTGTGCCATGAATTGGTGGTGCTCAACCCTTCGGTGACCCCGCCGTTTCAGTTGGACGATGACAACTTGTCTGAAACCACCCGCTTGACGCACCGCGTGTTGGATTTGCGTCGTCCTTACATGCAAAAAAACCTGATGCTGCGCTACAAAGTGGCGATGGCCGTGCGCAAATTTTTGGACGCCAATGGGTTTGTCGACATCGAAACCCCGATGTTGACCAAAAGCACGCCCGAAGGCGCGCGCGATTACTTGGTGCCCAGCCGTGTCCATGACGGGCATTTCTTTGCGCTGCCGCAGTCCCCCCAACTGTTCAAACAGTTGTTGATGGTGTCGGGCTTTGACCGCTACTACCAAATCACCAAATGTTTTCGTGACGAAGATTTGCGGGCCGATCGTCAACCAGAATTCACCCAGATCGATATCGAAACCTCGTTCATGGACGAAGAGGAAATCCGCGCGCTTTTCCAGAACATGATCAAAGGCGTGTTCGTTGAGGCATTGGGCATTGAGTTGGGTGACTTCCCGATCATGAGTTACACCGATGCCATGCACCGGTTCGGCTCTGACAAACCTGACTTGCGCGTCAAGCTTGAATTCACCGAGCTCACCGATGTGATGGCAGATGTAGACTTCAAAGTTTTCAGCACTCCTGCCACCACCCCGGGCGGACGCGTGGTGGCTTTGCGGGTGCCCGGCGGCGGTGACATCAGCCGTGGCGAGATCGACAGTTACACCGAGTTTGTGAAGATTTATGGCGCCAAGGGCCTGGCGTGGATCAAGGTCAACGATGTGGCTGCTGGCCGCGAAGGCTTGCAGTCGCCGATTGTGAAAAACCTGCACGACAAAGCGATTGCCGATATTTTGCAACGCACCGGCGCGCAAAACGGCGATGTGTTGTTCTTCGGCGCTGACAAAGCCAAGGTGGTGAACGATGCCATCGGCGCATTGCGTTTGAAAATCGGCCACAGCGATTTCGGCAAAAAACAAGGTTTGCTGGAAGACCGCTGGGCGCCGTTGTGGGTGGTCGACTTCCCCATGTTTGAATACGACGAAGAAGCACAGCGTTACAACGCCGTGCACCACCCTTTCACGGCACCCAAAGACGGCCATGAAGACTGGATGGTCACTGCCCCTGAAAAGTGCGTGGCCAAGGGCTACGACATGGTGTTGAACGGCTGGGAAATTGGCGGCGGCTCGGTGCGTATCCACCGCGCCGATGTCCAGCAAAAAGTGTTCGATGCATTGAAGATCACGCCTGAAGAAGCGCAAATCAAATTTGGTTTCTTGTTGGATGCATTGCAATACGGGGCCCCACCGCACGGCGGTTTGGCGTTCGGTTTGGACCGCATCGTCACACTCATGACCGGTGCAGAATCCATCCGCGATGTGATTGCCTTCCCCAAAACCCAGCGTGCGCAATGTTTGCTGACCCAGGCCCCGTCCTTGGTCGATGAAAAACAGTTGCGCGAGTTGCACATTCGCTTGCGCAACCTCGATCTCAAGCCCGCTTGAAGGCTTGGCACCCTCACTGAGGCTTTGCAACCTCAGTGAATTGAGGTTTTGCCCGACGCACGCTGGCCCTGATACCAGCGGCTGTTAGCATCCCGCCACAACCACTTGGATTGATCCCAACATGTCCTCCTCCATCGTCGACCAGGGCGTTCCCATCTCCGTCAAAATCCGTGAGCGTGTCAAAGCCGCCAAGCAACGCTTTCACGCCAACGACAATATTTCCGAATTCATTCAGCCCGGCGAACTCGAAGGTTTGCTGCAAGAGGTTGAAGACAAAATGAAGCATGTGCTCGAGAGTTTGGTGATCGATACCGCCAACGACCACAACACGAACGAGACCGCCAAGCGACTTGCCAAAATGTATGTCAAGGAAGTCTTCAACGGGCGCTATGTCACCTCGCCTGACATCACCGAGTTCCCCAATGCCGAGCGACTCAATGAATTGATGATCGTCGGGCCCATCACGGTGCGCAGCGCATGCAGCCACCACTTTTGTCCCATCATCGGCAAGATTTGGATTGGGGTGTTGCCCAATGAAAACACCAATGTCATTGGCTTGTCCAAATACGCCCGCTTGGCAGAATGGGTGATGGGCAGACCGCAAATCCAAGAAGAGGCCGTGGTGCAATTGGCCGATTTGATTCAACAAAAAACCCGCCCTGACGGCTTGGCCTTGGTGATGGAAGCCACGCACTTTTGCATGGCATGGCGCGGCGTCAAAGATTTGGACAGCCGCATGATCAATTCGGTCATGCGTGGGGCGTTCTTGAAAGACCCGATATTGCGCCGAGAGTTTTTGGCCTTGATCCCCCAAAAAAGTTAAGCCGATGCCACCTGCAGTGGTTAGCAACCCGTGGGCATGACACGGCTGCTGGGTTGCGATTTCAGCAGCAGCCCCAACCCACGCAAACCCATCTTGCTGGCATGGGGAGAACTGGTGGGGGACCGTGTGGCGCTCACTGCATTAGAGCGCTTGCCATCGCTCAGCGCTTTCAGTGATGGTTTGCAAACGCACAGCGATTGGGTGGGCGGCTTTGACCTGCCGTTTGGGTTGCCGCGCGAGTTGGTGCAAACCTTGGGTTGGCCCACGCAATGGCTCGCGTGCATGCAACATTTTTCACAGCTCAGCCGTGCAGACATTCGCACATCGTTTGCGGCGTTTTGCCAAGCCCGACCAGTGGGTGGCAAATTTGCCCACCGCGCCACTGACGGGCCTGCAGGTTCCAGCCCATCAATGAAATGGGTCAACCCGCCGGTGGCATTCATGATGCATGCCGGTGTGCCATTGCTGTTGAAAGCAGGCGTGCATTTCCCGGGTTTGCACGCAGGCGATTTGCGTCGGGTGGCGCTGGAAACTTACCCTGGCATGTGGGCGCGTCGCGTGTTGAACCGGCAAAGCTACAAGAACGATGCTGTCGCGAAACAAACCACCGAGCGTTGGGTGGCGCGCAAAAACCTGTTGCATGCATTGGTCTGGGGACATGATGATGTGCCATTGCGATTGAAACTCAGCTCGGCGATGGCGGACACCTTGGTCGGCGATGCCAGTGGCGACAGCATAGACGCCGTCATCTGCATGATGCAAGCGGCTTGGGCGTTGCAACAGCATGCGAATGGCGATGCGATGTATGGACTTCCGTCGGACATGGACCGGTTGGAAGGATGGATCGTCAACGCATGAGCACCGCGGTATTTGCCCAGCAGTTGCAAACACCGCGCATGTGGTTGCGTTGTCCTTTGCCGGGTGAAGGCATGGCGTTGTACCCAGCGGTGTCATCCACGTTGGACCTGTTGCGTCAATGGCCTGACTCTCTGCCGTGGGCGCAGCAAGCGCAGTCAGCTGACATCTCTGAAGACTATTGCCAGACTTGCTATGCGTCTTGGGTCATGGGCTTGCGTTGGCCGTTGTTGATGTGGGACACCGACAGCGGCCGGTTGGTGGGCAGCATCGGCTTTCATCGCTTGGACCATGAGAACCAGATTTGGGAATTGGGTTACTGGTGCAGCAGCGAATTTCAAGGCCAGGGACGCACCAGTGAAGCCGTCAAGGTGTTAACCGATTATGTGAGGCAACATTGGCCACACGTGCGCATGTTGTGTCGCATCGATGTCAGAAACACCGCCAGCGCCCGTGTGGTGATCAAAGCAGGATTCCAGTTGACACAACAAGAAACGCTGTTGTCAGACAGCGGATCGGACTTTCAGGTTCAGCACTATGTGTTGGGCCGATGACGGCAAACCGGGCAATCGCTTTGTCGCTGTAAGCGCATTTCCGTCCAGCTTAAATTGTGGCCGTCCAACAATTGCAAACGCCCGGCCAATGAGTCACCAATGCCTGCGAGCAGCTTCAGGGCTTCTGCCGCTTGCAAACTGCCAATCACACCCACCAGTGGTGCGAGCACGCCCATGGTGGCGCAACTGATTTCCTCTGGTGCGTCGTCTGGCGGAAACACACAGGCATAACAAGGAGAGTCAGGATGGCGTGTGTCATAAGTGGTGAGTTGTGCATCGAACCGGATCACCGCCCCGCTGACCAACGGCACGGCATGGGCAACACAGGCGGCATTCAACGCGTGTCGGGTGGTGAAATTGTCTGTGCAGTCCAGCGCCACATCCACCTGCGGCATGTGTTCATGCAACCAAGCTGCATCCGCGCGCTGCGAAAAAATGTGGATGTCAATGTCAGGGTTGAGCGCTAGCATGGATTGGCGCGCTGACGCCACCTTGGGTTCGCCGATGCGATCTGTGGTGTGGGCAATTTGGCGTTGCAGGTTGGTCAAGTCGACCACATCATGGTCAACCAAGGTGATGCGACCAACACCTGAAGCCGCCAAATACAAGGCGGCTGCACTGCCCAAACCGCCCGCACCGAGCACCAGCGCGTGGCTGTTCAGCAGTGTTTCTTGCCCGGTATCGCCAAGCTCATTGAGCAATATGTGGCGCGAATAACGCAGCAGTTGGGCGTCATTCACCCTTTACTGTTCCTTTTTTTCAACCGGCCGTTCGGTCTGGGTTTTGCTGATCTTGACCGGTTGGCGTTTCAAGTGGTTGAGCGCTTGCTGCAACTGGAAGTCTTCCGCGCTGCCGAACTCGGGCGTTTTGCGATCAGCCGCAGGCTTTTTGGATTCTTCTTCCAACCGCTTCAAGGCTTCATCGCGGGCTTTTTCACGGGCAGGGTCTTTGACTTCCGCGCCTTGACCACTGTTGAGGTGTTTTTCCAAATCGGCTTCACGCGTGCGCAAAGCCGCATAAGGGCTGCCTTCTGCGGTGTCATCGACCAACAAATCCGGAATGATGCCCTTGGCTTGAATCGAGCGACCGCTTGGTGTGTAGTAGCGGGCCGTGGTGATTTTCAAAGCCGTGTCGGCACCCAATTGGCGGATGGTTTGCACCGAGCCTTTGCCAAAGGTTTGGCTGCCCATCAATACCGCGCGTTTGTGGTCTTGCAATGCGCCCGCGACGATTTCGCTGGCAGAGGCAGACCCTTCGTTGACCAGCACCACCAAGGGCACTTTTTTGTAGAAGTTTTGGGTTTTGCTGGCCAAGGTGCTGACGGTGTCTTGTCCGCCGCGGCGCAAGTAAAAGTCGGGTGCCGCCTTGAAGGTGAATTTGCTTTCTTCCAACTGGCCGTTGGTGGAAACCACGGTCACGTTGTCAGGCAAGAACACCGCAGAGATGGCCACGGCCGCATCGAGCAGGCCGCCCGGGTCGTTGCGGAAATCCAAAACCAAGCCCTTCATTTTGGGGTCTTGTTTGTAGAGTTCTTCGAGCTTGCGGGTGAGGTCATCGACCGTGCGTTCTTGGAACTGGCTCACACGCACCCAGCCGTAACCGTTTTCGATCATCTTGCTCTTGACGCTGACGGTTTTGATTTCTTCGCGAATGATGGTGACGGGGAAGGTGCGGTTTTCGTCTTTGCGGAAGATGGTCAACACGACTTTGGTTTTGGGCTCGCCGCGCATGCGTTTGACGGCATCATTGAGCGTCATGCCTTTGACCACCGCCTCGTCAATTTTGGTGATCAGGTCGCCGGGTTTGAGGCCAGCGCGGTCGGCGGGTGAACCTTCAATCGGAGAGACCACTTTGACCAGGCCTTCTTCTTGCGAAATTTCAATGCCGACACCGACGAATTTGCCTGTGGTGCCTTCACGGAATTCTTTGTAAGATTTTTTGTCGAAATACTGTGAGTGCGGGTCGAGGCTAGAGACCATGCCCGCAATCGCGTCGTTGATGAGTTTTTTCTCATCGACAGGTTCCACGTAATCAGACTTGACCATGCTGAACACAGCCGCCAGTTGTTGCAGTTCTTCCAGCGGCAGTGGCGCCATGTTGGCGCGCGCCACGGTTTGAAGAGAGAACGTGGTGAGCGCACCGGCCAACGCACCCACTGTCAACCAACCTGCGATTTTGAGTTTCTGACCCATATGTAACCTGCCCATGTGTGACGATCGCTGAGATGGCGATTTAGGAAGATAGTCTACTGCCTATATGGGATAGGCCGTCACGTTCTTGGACCATAACCCCTGCGCCGTGGGACCCGCATGTGTGGGGGAGGCGTCAAAGGTAATAGTGTGTCAGAGGGCGCAAATCGGCATCGAGCTCATAAACCAAAGGTTCTCCATTGGGGATGTTCAAACCGACGATGTCCTGGTCTGAAATACCGTCCAGGTACTTGACCATGGCGCGAATGGAATTGCCATGCGCGCTGATCAGCACGCGTTTGCCACTGCGCATGGCGGGCGCGAGCGAGTCGTTCCAAAACGGCATGACGCGTTCGATGGTGTCTTTCAGGCATTCGGTCAGCGGCACTTGGCCTGCTTGCAACTTGGCATAGCGCAAATCGTGTCGTTCGCAGCGCTCGTCGTCGGGTGACAGCGCAGGAGGCGGCACGTCGTAACTGCGCCGCCATGCCAGCACCTGTGCGTCGCCATATTCGGCTGCTGTTTCGGCTTTGTTCAGCCCCTGCAACGCACCGTAATGGCGTTCGTTCAAACGCCAGTGGTGCGCCACGGGCAGCCAACTGCGCTCCATGCTGTCCAAGGTGTGCCACATGGTGTGAATGGCGCGTTTGAGCATGCTGGTGTAACCCAGGTCGAAATCAAAACCGTGGTCTTTGAGCTTTTGGCCGGCCTGCTTGGCCTGCGCCACGCCGGTGGCCGTCAATGCCACATCGGCCCAGCCAGTGAAACGGTTTTCGAGGTTCCACAGCGATTCACCGTGGCGGATCAAAACGAGCTTGTACATGAAAGAAACCTTGCCAATGAATGTATTCCAAAAGGATTCTAGAATGCATGGCTGTTGCCTTAAGGGTTAAGTGAGTGAACTTTTTAATCGATAACTGGATGTTGGTGTTTATTGCGGTGACTTCCGGCACCGCTTTGTTGCTGCCTGCTTTGCAAGCCATGGGCACCCCTGGGTTGTCACCCACGCAAGCTGTGTTGTTGATCAACCGGGAAAAAGCCAACGTGGTCGATGTGAGAAGCGCCGAAGAATTTGCCAGCGGGCATTTGATTGGCTCCAAGCATGTGGCGGTGGATCAGATTTCGACCGACTTGACCAAGGCCGTGCCAGACAAAAAAAAACCGTTGCTGCTTGTTTGCGCCAGCGGCATGCGTTCCCAAAAAGCCCAGCGCTTGGCTTTGCAAATGGGCTATGAAAAAGTCCACAGTTTGGGTGGTGGATTGAAAAACTGGCAGGATGCCAATCTGCCTTTGGAAAAAACAGCTTGAATTAACCCACACAGAACGACCATGGCACCTGTCAAGATGTACACCACCGCCGTTTGCCCTTATTGCACGCGCGCCAAACAAATACTCAAAGCGCGCGGCGTGTCACACATTGAAGAAGTGCGCATCGATTTGTCTGACCAAGAGCGTGACCGCATGATGGCGCTGACAGGCAGACGCACCGTCCCCCAAATTTTCATTGGCGATGTCCATGTCGGCGGCTGCGACGATTTGATGGCCTTGGACAACCGTGGTGGTTTGATGCCACTGCTGCAAGTGAGCTGAGATAATCCTTTTTTAACCAACCCGCTCAGGCCTTGCCGCACAGCGGGTTTTTCATGTCAGGAAGCCAAGATGGCAGACAACCTCGAACCCGTATTCCTCATCCAACGTGTGTACCTCAAAGACATGTCATTGGAGCAGCCCAATTCACCGGGCATTTTGTTGTCTCAAGACCAGCCTGCGGTGGACATCCAAATTGGACTCGATTCTGAACCAGTGGCTGACGGCGTTTACGAAATCACCGTCACCGCAACGGTCACCGCCAAGATCAATGAACAAACCATGTTTTTGGTGGAAGCCAAGCAAGCCGGCATTTTTGAAATCCGGCACATGCCTGAAGGCCAATTGCAACCCATCACAGGCATTGCCTGTCCGCAAATCATTTACCCCTATTTGCGCAGCAATGTGGCTGATGTGATCCAGCGTGCAGGTTTCCCGCCGGTGCACATGGCAGAGATCAATTTCCAAGCCATGTATGACCAGCAGCAGCGCATGAAAGCCGAGCAACAACTGCAGTGAAGTTATTGATTGCCGGGGCTGGCGCCTGGGGCACAGCGCTGGCCGTTCAAGCCAGCCAGCGCCACGCGGTCACGTTGTGGGGCCGTCACCCAGACCATGTGCAAGACATGGTGGCGTCGCGTGTCAACCAACGCTATTTGCCGGGCACCCTCTTGCCTGATTCACTCGCGCTCAGCCACGCGCCGTTGGCTCAGTTGGTGCCCGTCACCGATTTGGTGATGTTGGCCGTGCCGATGGCGTCTTTGCGCGGACTGCTTTCAGACCTGTCTTCTTTTGCAGCGAACACCCCAGTGGTTTGGTTGTGCAAAGGCTTTGAAGCAGCTTCTCAAGGATGGATGGCACACGAAGTGCAACAACAGGCGGCGGCCAAGTTGCAAGCTGGCGTGTTGAGTGGTCCGAGTTTTGCGCAAGAGGTGGCCTCGGGTTTGCCAGCGGCTTTGGTGGCTGCCAGTCAACATGCCCATGTGCGAGATGCATTGGTGCAGGCGTTTCATGGCGGCAGTTTGCGCATTTATGCCAATGACGATGTGGTCGGTGTCGAGGTCGGTGGCGCCGTCAAAAATGTGATGGCGATTGCCACGGGTTTGTGCGACGGGCTGGAACTCGGCATGAACGCGCGAGCTGCTTTGGTGACGCGCGGATTGGCAGAGATGACGCGTTTGGGCGTGGCCTTGGGTGCCCGCGCTGACACGTTCATGGGCTTGAGCGGTTTGGGCGATTTGGTGCTCACCGCCACCGGTGATTTGTCACGCAACCGACAAGTCGGCATGGGCTTGGCCAGAGGCCGTGCGCTGTCAGAGGTGTTGCAATCGCTCGGCCATGTCGCTGAAGGTGTTTACAGCGCACGCACAGTGGTGCAACGGGCACAGTCATTGGGGGTGGACATGCCGATTGCGTCTGCCGTGGTCTCGGTGCTTGAGGGAACAGTCAGTGCCCGCGATGCCGTCGCTGCATTGATGGGGCGCGACGCCAAGGGCGAGTAGCGCCTTGCAATCGGCGCAAGTGTCAAACCTCTGCGTTGTCGATCAATCGGGTCTGGCCGAGTTTGGCTGCGCCCAGCACGACCATGGGTTCATGGCCAGGCGATGACACGGGTGACAAATCGTGTTGGTGCCGCAAAGTGACGTAGTCCGGTTGCCAACCCCTGGCGCGCAGGTGGTCCATGGCTTGGTTCTCGGCGGCGGTCACATCCATGCGCCCCGTTGCTTGAGCCGCCCGTGCCGACGCAGCCAAGGCTTTCAATGCCAATGACAAATGCACCGCCTCGGCGCGCTCATCTGCACTCAAATACCCGTTGCGTGAACTCAGGGCCAAACCGTCTGCGGCGCGGGTGGTGGCAGCGGTCACGATGTCAATGGGCATGGCCAATTGCGCCACCATGCGTTTCAAAATCAGTTGCTGTTGGTAATCCTTCTGCCCAAACACCGCGGTGCCTGCTTGGCCATTGAAGACGCAATGAAAGAGTTTCAACACCACGGTGCACACGCCAGTGAAAAACCCTGGCCTGAATTCACCTTCAAGAATGTTCGCCAATGCGGGGTCGGGCAAGACTTTGAAGGTTTGGGGCTCGGGGTAGAGTTCGGATTCATCCGGGGCAAACAACACATCACACCCAAGCGCACGCAGTTGATCGCCATCGCTGTCGAAAGTGCGCGGATAACTGGCGAAATCTTCGTGGGGCAAAAACTGCAAGCGGTTGACAAAAATGCTGGCAACAGTCACGTCACCCAGTGGCTTGGCCATGCGCATTAAATTGAGATGGCCTTCGTGCAGGTTGCCCATCGTGGGCACGAACACGGGGTGTTGAAATGTCGAAAGATGGCGGCGCAAGTCTGCCACCGTGCGGGCGATCAGCATGCGCGATTTACCAAGCGTGCAATTCGTTGACCGGGAAGCGTTTTTCTTTCACAGCTTGGACAAACGCTTGCATGGCGCCCAAGACGTTACCTGTGTCGGTCATGAAATTGTGGGCAAATTTCGGCACCTTGCCCTGGGTCACGCCAAGCATGTCATGCAACACCAAAATTTGTCCTGCGGTGTCCACGCCAGCGCCGATGCCGATGGTGGCGCAGGTGGTCAGCGCACGAGTGATCTCGCCAGACAATGCCGCAGGCACCATTTCCATCACCAATGCTTGTGCACCGGCATTTTGCAATTGCAAAGCATCATGCATCAGTTGTTGTGCGGCCGATTCGGTGCGGCCTTGCACCCGGTAACCGCCCAAGGTGTTGACACTTTGCGGCGTCAAACCAATGTGGCCACACACAGGAATACCGCGGGTGACCAAAAACTCGACCGTGGTGGCCAACCAAGCACCGCCTTCGAGTTTGACCATGTGCGCCCCGGCTTGCATCAGCACGCTGGCGCTGCGGAAAGCTTGTTCAGGCGTGGCATAACTGCCGAATGGCATGTCGCCTAAAACAAGCGGGCGGCCATTTTGTTTTTGCAAACCGCGCGCCACGCATTCGGTGTGGTAGCGCATGTTGTCCAGGGTCACCGGGATGGTGCTGTTGTGGCCTTGGCAAACCATGCCCAGTGAATCGCCCACCAGAATGATTTCTACACCAGCCAAATCTGCCACAGCCGCAAAGGTCGCGTCATAGGCGGTGAGCATGGTGATTTTTTCGCCATCAGCCAGCATTTTCATCAAGCTGTTGAGGGTCATGGCGGGGCGTTTGCCGGCGGGTGGGGCAGAGGGTTGAACGCTCATGGCGTGTGCTCCTTCAAAGCGTGGGTGTCAATGGGCGGGTGCGTATGCCAAACGGACATAGATGGGGGCGTAGGCTTCGGCTTGGGTGATGTCAACCAGCATTTCTTTGGCCAATTCAAGCAGCGCGATGAAAGTCACCAACAACACGGGCACCCCTTGTGACGGGTCAAACAAATGCTCAAACTCGACAAAACGCTGACCTTGGAGTTTTTTCAGCACGATGCTCATGTGCTCGCGCACCGACAGTTCTTGGCGACTGATTTTGTGGTGTTGAACCAATTTGGCGCGGCGCAAAATGTCTGCCCACGCGGCTTGCAAATCGGGCACATCGACATGCGGAAACCGCGGCTGCAAAGATTGTTCAATGTATACCTGAGCGCGCAAGAAATCGCGGCCATGTTGCGGCACGGCATTGAGGCGCGCTGCAGCCAATTTGAGTTGTTCGTACTCCAGCAGGCGGCGCACCAATTCAGCCCGGGGGTCTTCGACCTCCCCGCCGTTGTCAACCTTTTTCGGCGGCAGCAGCATGCGCGATTTGATTTCAATCAGCATGGCCGCCATGAGCAAATATTCAGCGGCCAGTTCCAGATTGGTTTTGCGGATTTCCTCGACATAGCTGAGGTATTGCCGCGTCAATCCCGCCATGGGGATGTCCAAAATATTGAAGTTTTGTTTACGGATCAGGTAGAGCAATAAATCCAGCGGGCCTTCGAAAGCTTCCAAAAAGATTTGAAGCGCATCCGGCGGGATGTACAAATCTTGCGGCATGGCAAACAGCGGTTCACCATACAAGCGGGCCACAGCCACGTGGTCAATCACCGATGGCATGTGGGGAAGGTCGGCATTCGGCCCGGCAGGCCAGTGGGGCACGGTCGGGGTGGTCACTTGGGCACGGAACTCAAATACACATAAGGTTTTTGCGAGACGCGCGCATCTTGGAATTCGGACTGCTGTTGCCGGTTGAGGGGCTTGTCCCACCACAATGACCGTCCATGGCGTTGTTCGGCTTCAAGCGTGGGTTTTGCCGCTTTGAGTTGCTGCAAAAACCGGGTGGTGTCAGAGACGTAGGGTGGGCGGCTGAACAAAGACATGGGTCACAGATTCCTTATTGCCACGGATTCTACCCAGTGCACTCACCAACCGCTGGGCCAGTGCAAGCGCGCGCCGTGCTTGAGCTCGAAGTCGCTGATGTCTTGCGGGCGGTCCAAGTCGGTGATGTAGTGCAGGTTTTGGCATTCATGGCGGTGCGTTCTTGGCCCATGGCTTTGCCGCCATTCTTTGCAACCGAAGTCGCTGTTGCCAGACAAAATATCTGAGCGCGCGGCGGCGCTGAGCAGCACCGGGTTGCCCGGTTGACCGTGCACCACAGGGAACACCATGTCGGTGCCAGTCGGCCGTTTTGAAAACACGTGAATCAACTGTTGGATGTCAGAGGCGTTGACCAAAGGTTGGTCAGCCAATGCCATCACCACCGCGTCAATGTCTTCTCCGATCGCTTGCAAGCCCAAGCGCTGAGACGACACCAGCCCTTGCGCGGGGTCAGGGTTGTGCACCCACACCAATGGCATGCCTTCCAGCGGCAGACTGATGTCTTCGGCATAGTGGCCCAGCACCACCACCAAGCGAGCAACACCGGCTTGCAACAGATGGTTGGCCATGCGTTTGATCAGTGGTTGTCCATCGAGTTGCAACAGCGATTTGGGTTTGTTCCCCATGCGCGAGCCCGCGCCTGCCGCCAACAACACCGCGCCTACACGCAACGTGGAATGCATCACGCGCAGGTGTCAGCGAATACGCATGCCAGGCGCAGCGCCTGGCCACGGATGGAGCACATAAATACCGGGATGGGCTTTGTCGTCCGCATGCGAAGCCGCCAGCACCATGCCTTCTGACACGCCGAATTTCATTTTGCGCGGTGCCAAATTGGCCACCATGACCGTGTGTTTGCCGATCAGGTCAGAAGGTGGGTAAGCGCTGGCAATGCCGCTGAACACATTGCGCAGACGGCCTTCACCGACATCCAAAGTGAGCCGAAGCAACTTGGTGCTGCCTTCGACCGGTTCGCAATTGACGATCAACGCGACCCGCAAATCGACCTTGGCGAAGTCGTCGATGGTGATGACCGGGGCAATGTCCTCGCCGCCTGGGATGGATAAATTGGGGTTAGAGACCGAATTTTCCGCAGGAAAATCGGACTCTGACCCCAATTTATTGGTCTCTGACCCCAATTCAAACAAAGCCTCCAGCATCTTTTCGTCCACGCGCTGCATCAAGTGCGTGTAGGTGCCGATGACATGCCCCGCACCCAAAGGCTGGGCGGCATTGCTGAAGGTCATGGGCGCAATGTTCAGAAAACTTTCAACTTGGATCGCGAGTTGCGGCAACACTGGCTTGAGCATGGCACTGAGCAAGCGAAACGCTTCGATGCAAGTGCTGCAAACTTCTTGCAAGCGGGCATCTTGACCCGCTTGTTTGGCCAGTTCCCACGGCTTGTTGGCATCGACAAATTCATTCACCCGATCGGCCAGTGCCATGGTGTCGCGCAAGGCTTTGGCGTAATCGCGTTGCTCGAACAAGTCGGCCACGCCAGCCAAGCCGTTTTGCAATTGACCCAGCAAGGCTTGACCGTCTGCACCCACCAGACCCAACTTGCCATCAAACCGTTTGCCGATGAAGCCCGCCGCGCGAGACGCGATGTTGATGTATTTGCCGACCAAATCGCTGTTGACACGCGCCATGAAATCGTCGGCGTTGAAATCGATGTCTTCGTTGCGACCATTGAGCTTGGCGGCCAGGTAATAGCGCAACCATTCGGGGTTCATGCCGAGCTTGAGGTATTTCAACGGGTCCAATCCCGTGCCCCGGCTTTTGCTCATTTTCTCGCCGTTGTTCACCGTCAGAAAACCGTGCACAAACACCTTGTCTGGGGTTTTGCGGCCACTGAACTTGAGCATCGCAGGCCAAAACAAGGTGTGAAAGGTGACGATGTCTTTGCCGATGAAATGGTATTGCTCTACGTGCTCGTCTTGCATGTATGCGTCGAAATCTTCACCGCGACGGTCCAGCAAATTTTTCAATGACGCCAAATAGCCGACCGGCGCGTCCAGCCACACATAAAAATATTTGCCTGGCGCGTCCGGAATTTCAATGCCGAAATACGGCGCATCGCGGCTGATGTCCCAGTCACCCAAGCCTTCGCTGGTGCTGCCATCAGGGTTGGTGCGCACACTGAACCATTCCTTGACCTTGTTGGCGACTTCTGGTTGCAAGTGTTTAGCGTTTTGCGTCCAGTCTTGCAGAAACGCCACGCACCGCGGGTCAGACAGTTTGAAGAAAAAATGCTCGGCTTGTTTGAGCACTGGTTTGGCGCCACTCAAACCCGAATAAGGGTTGATCAAGTCGGTCGGTGCATACACCGCGCCACAGCTTTCACAGTTGTCGCCGTACTGGTCTTTGGCACCGCATTTCGGGCATTCGCCTTTGATGAAGCGGTCCGGCAAAAACATGTTTTTTTCCGGGTCAAAAAACTGCTCGATGGTTTTTCGTTCAATCAAACTGCCGCCTCGCTCGGCGGGCAAATCACGCAAGTCGCGGTAAATCTGTTGCGCCAGTGCATGGTTTTCCGGCGCATCGGTGGAATGCCAGTTGTCAAACCCGATGTGAAAACCATCCAGATACGCTTGACGACCTGCTGCGATGTCCGCGACAAACTGCTGCGGTGTTTTGCCCGCTTTTTCAGCGGCGATCATGATGGGCGCGCCGTGCGTGTCATCGGCACACACAAAATTCACCGCGTGGCCTTGCATGCGTTGAAACCGCACCCAAATGTCCGCTTGGATGTATTCCATCATGTGGCCGATGTGGAAATTGCCGTTGGCATAGGGCAAAGCGGTGGTGACAAACAGGCGACGCTGGCTCATAAGTAAGGTATTTGGGCGGGGAAACGGCGATTTTATGCGCCACGGCATTCGCAACCCCATGACCCATCAGGACATCCTTGTGTGATGGAGGATGTCTTCGTGTGCGGTCTTGTGGGGCATGAAAGTTCGTTTGCGTGTCTGTTGGCTAGACTTGGCGGTTTTGCATCGAACCTTTGGAGACCTCATGGCCTTGACTGAACAAGACATCCACACCGCATTGCAAACGGTGGTGGACCCGCTGACCGGCCAGGATTTTGTCGCGGCCAAAGCCATCAAGCACCTGCAGATTCAAGGCGGCGCGGTCAGTTTTGATGTGGTGTTGGGTTACCCTGCCAAAAGTTTGTGGGCCTCGTACCAACAACAACTCGAGCACGTGGTGTCGCAGGTGCCAGGCGTCAGTTCGGTGAAGGTGTCGGTCAGCAGTCAGGTGGTGGCGCATGCCGCGCAGCCTGGCGTGGCTTTGCTGCCGCAAGTCAAAAACATCATTGCGGTGGCATCCGGCAAAGGCGGGGTGGGCAAGTCCACCACCGCTGCGAATTTGGCCTTGGCGTTGGCCGCTGAAGGTGCGAGTGTCGGTTTGCTGGACGCTGACATTTACGGCCCCAGTCAGCCGATGATGATGGGCTTGTCGGGTCGGCCCGAAAGCACCGATGGCAAAACCATGCAGCCGCTAGAAAACCATGGTGTGCAAGTGATGTCGATTGGATTTTTGGTGGCGCAAGACCAAGCCATGGTCTGGCGCGGTCCCATGGCGACGCAAGCCTTAGAACAACTGCTGCGACAGACTAACTGGCGCGATTTGGATTACCTCATTGTTGATATGCCGCCGGGTACCGGCGACATTCAGCTCACGCTGAGTCAGCGCGTGCCTTTGACCGGCGCGGTCATCGTCACCACGCCGCAAGACATCGCCTTGATCGATGCCATGAAAGGCATTCGCATGTTTCAAAAAGTCGGTGTGCCGATTTTGGGTCTGGTGGAAAACATGGCGATGCATGTGTGCAGCCAATGCGGCCATGCCGAGCATATTTTTGGGGTCGAGGGTGGCAAAAAATTGGCGCAAGCCGAAGGCATGACGTACTTGGGTGCATTGCCGCTCAGCATGTCCATCCGTGTGCACGCGGACAGCGGTTTACCCAGTGTGGTGGCAGAACCCGACA